>NZ_LMRM01000038.1:0-13722 GCF_001426045.1 Methylobacterium sp. Leaf94 | reverse complement strand
CGGGCGTCGTGCTCGTCAGCGGCGGCCGCCAGGTGCGCGACACCGAGTTCGCCGTCGTCCGCGCCGGCCTGAACTACAAGTTCGGCTCCTACTAGGATCTGAACCCACGGCCTCCCGCGCGGTCGATCCGGTCGCGCGGGCCCCGGCCAACAAGAAAGCCCGGCCTCGCGGCCGGGCTTTCTTGCGTCTGGGCTCCTCTTCAAGACGGGCGTCCGTTCGGGGCCCGTCGATCGTCGCCCGCGCGTCCGGTCTTCCGAAGGCGCGGGCGATCACCGTCTCAGATGTCGAGCTCGGCCCCGTCGGCGAAGGCGGCACGCTCGGAGATGAAGGTGAAGCGCGCCTCGGGCTTGTTGCCCATCAGGCGCTCCACCGCGTCCCCGGTGGAGTCGCGGGCCTCGTCCAGCACCTCCACCCGCAGGAGCGTGCGCTTCTTCGGGTCCATGGTGGTCTCCTTCAACTGGGCCGGCATCATCTCGCCGAGGCCCTTGAAGCGGCCGATCTCGACTTTGCCGTTCTTGAACACCGTCTTGATCAGTTGCGCCTTGTGGTCGTCGTCGCGAGCGTAGGCCGTCTTGGCGCCCTGGCTGATCCGGTAGAGCGGCGGGATCGCCAGGTAGAGGTGCCCGCGGTCGATGAGCTTGGGCATCTGCCGGTAGAAGAAGGTGATCAGCAGCGAGGCGATGTGGGCGCCGTCGACGTCGGCGTCCGTCATGATGATCACCTTCTCGTAGCGAAGGTCCTCCGAGCGGTAGCCCGCGCCGGTGCCGCAGCCGAGCGCCTGGGTCAGGTCCGAGATCAGCTGGTTGGCGCCGAGCTTGTCCCGGCTGGCCGAGGCGACGTTGAGGATCTTGCCGCGCAAGGGGAGGATCGCCTGGGTGGCGCGGTCGCGCGCCTGCTTGGCCGAGCCGCCGGCCGAGTCGCCCTCGACGATGAAGATCTCCGAGCCGGCCATGCCGGCCTTGGAGCAGTCGGCGAGCTTGCCCGGCAGGCGCAGCTTGCGGGTGGCGGACTTGCGCGCGACCTCCTTCTCCTGGCGCCGGCGCAGGCGCTCCTCGGCCCGGTCGATCACCCAGTCGAGGAGCTTGTTGGCCTGGGCCGGGGAGGCGGCGAGCCAGTGGTCGAACGCGTCGCGGATCGCGGTCTCGACGATGCGCGAGGCCTCGACGGTGGCGAGCTTGTCCTTGGTCTGGCCCTGGAACTCGGGCTCGCGGATGAAGACCGAGAGCATCGAGGCGCAGGTCGCCATGACGTCGTCCGTGGTCACCGCCGTCATGCGCTTGGCCTGGCCGACGCGCTCGGCATGCTCGCGCAGGGCCCGCAGCAGGGCGACGCGCAGGCCGCTCTCGTGGGTGCCGCCCTCCGCCGTCGGGATGGTGTTGCAGTAGGAGGCCGAGACGCCGTCGTCGGTCACCATCCAGGCGACGGCCCATTCGAGGGAGCCGTGCCCGCCCGGCTTGGTGATCTTGCCGGAAAAGATCGCGTCGGTGACGAGTTCCTTGCCCTCGAGATCGCGGGCGAGATAGTCGCGCAGGCCCCCGGGGAAGCGGTGCACGGTCTCGGCCGGCACGTCGTCCAGGCCATCGAGGAGGGCGGGGGCGCAGCGCCAGCGGATCTCGACGCCGCCGAACAGGTAGGCCTTGGAGCGGGCCATCTTGAACAGGCGGCGGGGATCGAACTTCAGCGCCCCGAAGATCTCGGCATCGGGGTGGAAGCGCACGCGGGTGCCGCGCCGGTTCTGCACCCGGCCGACGGTTTCCAAGGGACCCTGGACATGCCCCCGCGAAAAGGTCTGGCGGTAGAGGGTCTGGCTGCGGGCGACCTCGACCTCGAGCTCGTCCGAGAGGGCGTTGACCACCGAGATGCCGACGCCGTGCAGGCCTCCGGACGTCTCGTAGACCTTCGAGTCGAACTTACCGCCCGCGTGCAGGATGGTCATGATGACCTCGAGCGCGGACTTGTTCGGGTATTTCGGGTGCGGGTCGACGGGGATGCCGCGGCCGTTGTCGGTGACGACGAGGTGGCCGCTCTCCTCCAGCTCCACCTCGATGAAGCTGGCATGGCCCGCCACCGCCTCGTCCATGGAATTGTCGATCACCTCGGCGAAGAGGTGGTGCAGGGCGCGCTCGTCGGTGCCGCCGATATACATGCCGGGGCGGCGGCGCACCGGCTCCAGCCCCTCCAGCACCTCGATGGTGGAGGCGTCGTAACCGGCCTCCGCCGAGACGGGGGGAAGCGGCGCCACAGCGTCGAGCTTGCGCCGCTCGGCGGCCTTCGGCAGCGGCGCCTTGCCGCCGGCGAAGAGATCGCGTGCGGGGTCGCTCACCGGAGCGCCTCGCGCGGGTGAGGGGGCAGCCGCGGGCTTCGCGGGCCGGATCGCAGAGGGAGACCGTGCAGCATTCGCCTTCATCCTCTCACCATACCGGAACAAACCGGAAACAGAAAGGGGTTCCCGCTCCGAGAGGCGGGAGCCGGAAGCCCCCGCCGCACAGGGCGTACCACCCCATGACATGGTATGGGGGTGGTTAAGAAGGCCTGACGGTGGCGTGATCCGTGGATCGTCGCGCCGGGCGCCGCGCCCGTGGGCCGCCTCAGGTCCCGACGCGGCCGCCCCCGCGGCGGGTGATCGTCAGCACCGCGGGGCGGGGCGGCATCGCCGGGTCGAAGTCCGGCCAGCGGGTGGCGGGCGCCTCGAAGGTGGCGGGCACCGCCTTCGGGTCCTCCTCGTCGGCCTCGCCGGGATGCTGGACGGCCACGAAGAAGGTGGTGTCGTCGGGGGTGAAATAGGGGCCGCACATCTCGGCGCCGTGGGGCACGCGGAAGAAGTGCTTGCCCGTGCCGCGGCCCGGCCCGTCCGTCTCCACCGCCCAGATGCCGTCGTTGCGGCCGGTGCGGGAGGGCGCGTTGCCGTCCGTGGCGACCCAGAGGCGGCCGAGGCCGTCGACGGCGCAATTGTCCGGCATGCCGAACCAGCCGTTCGTCGTGGTGGCCGACGAGAAGGTGGCGCCGACCTGGGCGATGCTCGGGTCGCCGCAGCGGACCAGGATCTCCCAGGTGAATCCGGTGGCGGCATGGTCGCCGTCGTCGGGGGTGAGCTCGACGATATGGCCGAACCGGTTGTCGGCCCGCGGGTTGGCGGCGTCGACCTGATCGGCCTTGCGCTTCCCGTTGTTGGTCAGCATCACGTAGACCTTGCCGGTCTTCGGGTTGGCCTCGACGTCCTCGGGCCGGTCCATCTTGGTGGCCCCGAGCCGGTCGGCGGCGAGCCGGGCGCCGATCACCACGTCGGCCTGGGATGCAAAGCCGTTCTCGGGCGTCAGCGGACCCTGCCCGAAGACCAGCGGCATCCAGGTGCCGCGCCCGTCGGCGTCGAAGCGGGCGACATGCAGGGTGCCGGAATCGAGGAGGTCGCGGTCGCCGCTGTCGGCCCGGCCCAGGGTGACGAACTTGTAGACGTAGTCGAAACGCTCGTCGTCGCCCTGGTAGATCACGTACTGCCCGGCCTTCGCGACGATGCCGGCCGCGCCCTCGTGCTTGAAGCGCCCCAGGGCCGTGCGCTTCTTGGGGACGCTCGTCGGGTCGAAGGGGTCGATCTCCACCACCCAGCCGAAGCGGTTCGGCTCGTTGGGCTCGCGGCCGAGGTCGAAGCGCGGGTGGAAGCGGCCCCAGGCATAGGCGTTGGCCGGCAGGTTGAAGCGCTTATGGTTGGCGGCCTCCGGCGAGTCCTTCGGCAGGGCGCCGGAGAAGTAGTAGTTGATGTTCTCCTCGCAGGTCAGCCACGTGCCCCAGGGGGTCGTGCCGCCGGCGCAGTTGTTGATCATCCCGAGGACCGACCGGCCGCTGGGATCGGCGCCGGTCCGCACCCGGTCGGTGCCGGCGGCCGGGCCGGTCAGCGCCATCGGCGTCGTGGCGGTGATGCGGCGGGCGTATTTGGAATCCGGCACCACCGTCCAGCGGCCGTCCCGGCGCCGGATCTCGAGGACCGAGCCGCCATGGGCCGCCATCTCGATGTCGACGAGCGCCCGGGTCATGCCCTGGAAGTCCACCGCCTTGCCGTCCTGGCGCCCGAGGCCGGGGAACATGAGTTCCTCGTTGGTGTATTCGTGGTTGACGACGAGGAGGCCGTGCGCCGCCGGGTCGGCCGCCCCCGGCATGGGGAAGTAGCCGACGAAGTCGTTGTTGTAGCCGAACTGCTGGGCCTGTGCCGCCGCGGACTGATTGCGCGGGTCGAAGGCGGGCGCGCCGGGCAGCACCGGGTCGCCCCAGCGGATCAGGATCTCGGCATCGTGCCCGGCGGCGACGTGGTGGTGCGCGTCCGAGCCGGCCTCGATCTCCGCGAACGGGAATCGGGAGTCGCTGGCCGGCGACGCCGGACCCACCGCCTCGCGGGCGGCCAGGGCGCGGGGCGTCACCACCGCCGCGATGGCGCCGACGCCGAGGAGACCGCGCAGGAGGTCGCGCCGATCGAAGCGCGCCGCCACCACGTCGCCGAAGGTCGGGTTGGCGCTGCCGTTCGATCCACGATCCTCGGCGGCCTCGGCGGCCTGCGAGCGGTTCTGGTTCGATGCGGTCATGGCGTGGCGGGTCCGGTGCGGGGCGCGGGCTGACGACCGTCCCCGCTACCCCGCCCGCATGGCACCGGTGTGACAGCGGCCGGTGCCCCGGCCACCGTTCCTTAAGCCTTCCGGCGTGCCGCGGCGGCGGGCTTCTCGGCCGCAGCCTTGGTGCTCTTCGCCGGTTTCTTGGCGGCCGTCGCCTTCGCGGCGGGCTTGGCCGAGGCCTCGTCCCCGTCCGCTGCAGCCGTCTTCCCGGCGGCCTTCGCCGCAGGGGCCTTCTTGACCGCCGCCTTCTTCGGCGGGGCCTTGGCGCCCGCCGCCTTGCGGGCCGGAGCCTTCTTCTTGCCCCCGCCCGCGGCTTCCCGGGCGGCGATCAGCTCCAGTGCCTGGGGCAGGTCGACCGCCTCGGCCGCCATGGTCTTGGGCAGCGTCGCGTTGGTGGTGCCGTCGGTGACGTAGGGGCCGTACTTGCCCGACTTCACCACGATGGGCTTGCCCGTCTCCGGGTGCTCGCCGAGGGGCCGGCCCGGATCGGCCGCCGGCCCGCGCCGGCCGCCGCCCTGCTCCTTGGCGACGATGAGGTCGATGGCCCGGTTGGCGCCGATCTCCAGCACGTCGTCGTCGCGCCCGAGATTCGCGTACATCTTGCCGTGCTGCACGTACGGCCCGAAGCGCCCGAGATTGGCCAGGATCGGCTCGCCGGTCTCGGGGTGGCGGGCCACCTCGCGCGGCAGGGCGAGCAGCTTCAGGGCCATCTCCAGGTCGACCGAGGACGGGCTGGTGCCCTTCGGAATCGAGGAGCGCTTGGGCTTGGGCGCCTCCTTCTCGGCCGCGGCCTCGCCGAGCTGGACGAAGGGACCGAAGCGGCCGTCGCGCACCGTCACGGGCAGGCCGGAGGCGGGATCGTTGCCGAGCACCCGCGTGCCGGGCTGACCGCCGTTCTCCGACGAGCCCTCGCCGTCGCCCTCGACGCCCGAGGCGGCGAGCTGGCGGGTGTACTTGCACTCCGGATAGTTCGAGCAGCCCACGAAGGCGCCGAACTTGCCGAGCTTCAGGGAGAGCTGGCCGGAGCCGCAGGTGGGGCAGGTGCGCGGGTTCGAGCCGTCGGCCTTCTCGGGGAAGATGTGGGCGCCGAGCAGGTCGTTGAGCGCGTCGAGCACCTCCGCGACGCGCAGCTCCTTGGTGCCGGCGATCGCGGCGGAGAAGTCGCGCCAGAAGTCGCGCAGCACCTCGCGCCAGTCGATCTCGGCGTTCGAGACCCGGTCGAGCTGCGTCTCGAGATCGGCGGTGAAGTCGTACTCGACGTAGCGCTTGAAGAAGCTCTCCAGGAAGCCGGTGACGAGGCGGCCCTTGTCCTCGGCCACGAGGCGCTTCTTGTCGATCCGCACGTATTCGCGGTCGCGCAGGGTCTGCAGCACGGCGGCGTAGGTGGAGGGCCGGCCGATGCCGAGCTCCTCCATGCGCTTGACGAGGCTGGCCTCGGAATAGCGCGGCGGCGGCTCGGTGAAGTGCTGGGTCGAGGCGATGCGCTCGCGCTTGAGCGGGTCGCCCGCCTTCATGGGCGGCAGGCGCCGGCCGTCCTCGTCCTCCTCGTCGTCCTTGCCCTCCTGGTAGAGGGTGAGGAAGCCGTCGAACTTCACCACCTGGCCGGTGGCGCGCAGCTCCAGCGTGCGCGGCCCGACCTGGGCGACGACGTCCACCGTCGTGCGCTCCAGTTCGGCCGATTCCATCTGGCTCGCCACCGTGCGGGTCCAGATCAGCTCGTAGAGCTTGGCCTGCTCGGCATCGACGGTGCGGGCCACCGCCTTGGGCAGACGGCCCATGTCGGTGGGGCGCACGGCCTCGTGCGCCTCCTGGGCGTTCTTGGCCTTGACGCTGTATTTGCGCGGCGCGCCCGGCAGGTAGCGCTCGCCGTATTCCTGGGCGACGACCCGGCGCACGTCGGCGATGGCTTCGGGCGCCATGTCGACGCCGTCGGTCCGCATGTAGGTGATGAGGCCCACCGTCTCGCCGTCGATCTCCACACCCTCGTAGAGCTTCTGGGCGGCGCGCATGGTCTGGGCCGGCGCCATCCCGAGCTTGCGGGAGGCCTCCTGCTGCAGGGTCGAGGTGGTGAAGGGCGGGGCGGGGTGGCGCTTGGCGGGCTTGGCCTCGACGCTGCCGACCGAGAAGGTGCCGAGCTCGAGGTCGCGCTTGAAGGCCGCCGCCTCCTCGCCGGTGCCGACGTCCAGGCGCTGGATGCGCTTGCCGTCCGCGCCGGTGAGGCGGGCCTCGAAGCTGGCGCCGGTCTCCGTCACCAGGGTCGCCACCAGGGACCAGTATTCCCGCGGCTTGAAGACCTCGATCTCGCGCTCGCGCTCGCAGACGAGGCGCAGGGCCACCGACTGCACGCGCCCGGCCGAGCGGGCGCCGGGCAGCTTGCGCCACAGCACCGGCGAGAGGTTGAAGCCCACCAGATAGTCGAGCGCCCGGCGGGCCAGGTAGGCGTCGACCAGCGCCTGGTCGATCTGCCGGGGCTGGCGCATGGCGGTCTCCACCGCCGTCTTGGTGATGGCGTTGAAGGTCACGCGCTCCACCGGCATGCCCTTGAGGGCGCGGCGGGCGGTGAGCGCCTCGACCACGTGCCAGGAGATCGCCTCGCCCTCGCGATCCGGGTCGGTGGCGAGAATCAGGCCGTCGGCGCCCTTCAGCGCCTTGACGATGTCGGAGACGCGCTTCGATCCGCGATCGTCGAGCTCCCACAGCATGTGGAAGTCCGCCTCCGGATCGACGGAGCCGTCCTTGGCCGGAAGGTCTCGGATATGGCCGAACGAGGCGAGAACCTCGTAGTCGCGGCCGAGATACTTGTTGATCGTCTTGGCCTTGGCCGGCGACTCGACGACGACGACTTTCATGTGCTGGTACTAGCCTCTCGTCAGGGCCTGACCCGCAGCAACGTCCATGCGCAGATTGTGCGGGGGGCGTCGCCACCCGTCCGGAGAGGGGGTCGGCGCGGGGGAGAAGTGGGTCAAGCCCAGGGGGATGTCAAATGGCCCCCCTGGCTCGGCCCGGCCTCACCCCCGTTTGGCGAAGGTCAGGGCGGCGTCGAGCGCCCCGTTCAGGGTGGTCACCAGCACGTCGGCGGAGAGGGTGCGGCGCAGCCGATCGAGGGAGGCCGGATCCCGCTCGCGCCAGAAGCCGACGAGGACCCGGACGCCGGGAATCGCCCGCCGCGCCTGGCGGACGTTCAGCCGGATCTGCGACAGGCTGACGGGCTCCAGGTAGGAGAAGCAGACCAGGGCGATCCCCGAGAGATCGTCCGGCGTTTCGCCCCGGCGCAGCTCCGCCATCGACATCACCTGTGCGCCGAGGCCGTGCCGGCCGAGGATCTGCCCCAGCATCGCGGTGGCCGCCTCGTCGAAGGGGCCTCGGCTCGACACGCAGAGCACGGGCCGGGCCGCCCGCCAGCGGGCCGGGAGGTCCTCCGGGCGCAGCACCACGGCGGCGACCTGCCGGTCGGGCCCGATGGCGGCGATGGCCGCCGAGGTCTCGGAATTGCCGGCCGAGGCGGAGGAACCGATCGTCCGGCCCGCCGGCACGGTCCCGAGGCGGGCGACCACGGCCCGGAGCGCGGTGCCGACCTCGTCCTGGCGGGTCCGGTCGAGGGTGCCGCGGGAGAGGTCCTCCTGCGCCATCAGCAGGCCGGCCAGCACCACCTCGTCGTAATAGGTGACGAGGGCGCGGGCCTTGAGGAACATCCGGCCCTGGTCGATCGCCTCCTCGGGGTCGCCCGCCAGCATGCGCTGGTAGAAGATCTCCGGCGGCGACAGGGCGGGGCGGTCGCCCAGGATGACGTCGAGATACCAGA
The DNA here is from genome assembly GCF_001426045.1 of Methylobacterium sp. Leaf94. Taxonomy (NCBI): domain Bacteria; kingdom Pseudomonadati; phylum Pseudomonadota; class Alphaproteobacteria; order Hyphomicrobiales; family Methylobacteriaceae; genus Methylobacterium; species Methylobacterium sp. Leaf94. The sequence continues at coordinate 5,322 of NZ_LMRM01000038.1, read as the reverse complement.
GCCGCTCGATGTGGCGCCCCAGCACCACGAGGCAGACGGTGATGGGGGTCGCCAGCACGAGGCCGATCGGTCCCCACAGGAAGGCCCAGAGGGTGGCGGCCAGGATCACCGCGATGGGGGAGAGCCCGGTGGAATGGCCGTAGAGCAGGGGCTCGACCACGTGGCCGGCGATGGGCTCCACCACCACGAACAGGATCGCGGTGGCGATGACCATGCTCCAGCCCGGATCGACGGCGGCGGCCACGATGAGGGGCAGGAGGGCGCTGATCGCCGCGCCGATATAGGGCACGAAGCGCATGATCGCGGCCAGCACCCCGAACAGGATCGGGTTCGGCACGCCGATCCACCACAGGCCGAGGCCGATCACGAGGCCGAAGGCGATGTTGAGGATGAGCTGGGCCAGGAAGAACCGGCTGAGGCGGGCCACCGCGTCGTCGATGGCCGCCGTGGTCCGGCGCAGGTCCCCCGAGCCCGCCAGCCGGATCGCGCGGTTCCGCAGATCCTCTCGCTGCAGCAGGATGAAGATCGTGAAGATCAGGATCAGGCCCGTGGTGGCGAGGGGATGCAGGATCGGGCCGGCGACGGCGCCGAGGGTTCCGAGCAGCCCGGCCTTGGCCGAGGCGATCTGGACGTGGAGGGGATGGGCGAGGCTGCCCGCGCTGCCCTCGGGCGGGGTCGCGTTCGGGTCCGGCTGCAGCTCGGCGCTGAGATCCTGCACCATGTCGACCATGCGCGAGAGGGTGCCGCTGCCGGCGGTCGCCTCCTTCAGGGAGGCGATCTTCTCGCGCATCGTCACCTGGTAGCGGGGCAGGTCGGAGGCGAGCTGCGCCGTCTCGTTGGCGATCAGGAGGGCGACCCCGAGCAGCGCCCCGAAGGCGGTGAGCACCACGACCAGGACGGCGAGCGCCCGCGGGACCCGGATGCGGCGCAGGAGGCGCACGCCGGGCACCAGGACGAAGCTGAGCAGGATCGCCAGGGTCACCGGCACGAAGACGTCGCGGCCGAGATACAGGGCCGCCGCGATGGTGATCACGAGGAGGCAGGAGGCCAGGGTCGTGAAGACCGGCATCGCCTGCCGCAGGAGGCGGGCGGTGATGGGATCGTCGCTCATGGATGGATCGGTCTCGTTGGGGTGAGCGACGCGGCAGCCGATGCGACGGCATCGGGCGCGCGGGGCGCGCGGCCGGGCGGGCCGCCTCAGGCGATGGCGGGCGCCTGCGGACCGACGGCGGCGTTGATCTGGGTCAGCAGCTTGGAGAAGTCCACCGGCTTCGGGTGGTAGTCGTTGCAGCCGGCCTGGATCGCCTTGTCGCGATCGCCCGACATGGCGTGGGCGGTCAGGGCGATGATCGGGATGCCCTTGGTGTCGCTGCCGGATTTCAGCACGCGGGCGGCCGACCAGCCGTCCAGGATCGGCAGGTTCATGTCGAGGAGGATCACGTCCGGCTGCCCGGTGCGGGCCTGCTGAACGCCGGATTCGCCGTCATGCGCCAGGATCACGTCGTAGCCGCGCCGCTTCAGCCGGCGGGACAGGAAGTCCCAGATCTCCTCGTGATCTTCCACCAGAAGAATTTTCGCCATCGCCCCAATATCCTTCGATCGTCTTCGGCCCCGATGCCGCCGGATCTGTCGTAACCCCGGACGGTCCGCACGGGACCCAGCCCCCGATACACGAGCCCCCCGAGCAAGACACGTGCGCGGGCCGAGCGGTGAACGCGCGATCGGCCGGAACGGTCCATGGCATCCCACGCGATCCAGCGACACAGGCGCCGTGCTGTGACGGGCCTGCCCCTCAGGGGGCGCGCGGCGCCGGCGCCGGAGGATCGATGCTCGTCCGGGGACGGTCGTCGCTGTAGCGCCCCTGGCTCCCCGGGAGGAGCCCGGTGTTCTGCATCCAGATCATCAGCATCACGGCCGCCAGCAGCGTCGCGAAGGAGGTGAGGCGACCGATGTGGCGCCGCCGGACCACCATCAGGACGACGGTCGCCAGGAGCAGGAGGGACAGGAGGAGGAGGAGCATGCGGCCTTCCCGGACGGGCCGTCCGGCCGGAGACGGTTCCGGCACGGACCGCGGAGCCAACGGGATCGATGCCGCCGCCGTTCCACGGGCCGGGTCCCCGGGAATCAGGGGCGGCCAGGGCGGGCCCCGGAGATCCGCGACGGGATCGTCGAGGCGGCGAACGGCGCCATCTGCGGCTCGGATCCAGGCGGGCCGGCTCGACAGGACCTCGCCGATGACGCAGCGGTCGACCGACCTCGCCGCCGGCCCTGATCGCGACAAGACCTTCCGTGACAAGACGGAGGGCGGCGTGACGGTGGTTTTCCACTCTACCTGAGCCGCGACCGTCAAGACCGGGCAGGATCGCCGAAGTCAGAGCCCGCGCCGCGCGCGGGATTTCGACGCGCGGCCGGACAATAGCCATGGAGATCAGCCAAGGATATCTCGGCTCTCTTTCTCCGATGTGCATTGCGGGCCGCCCCCGGCATCCGCTAAAGCCGGACAATGTCAGACTTGGAATCCCTCCTCGACCGCCTCAAGGACGCTCAGAGGACCCTCATCACCGAAGCCGCGAAGATCGAGATGCTGCCGCCCGACAGCGTCCTGCGACGCGTGGCCGACCTCGAGAACACGATCGCGGCCGTGGAAGCCCTGATCGAGGAGCAGGCGCATCGCCGTGGCCGCGCCACGGGGTAAGGCTCCGCCACGAACAGGAGCGGCACTGCCGCTCGTGACGCCGGACGGACGCTACCTCGTGGTGCGCGGCCGGCTCTGGCGCCGGACCCGTCCCGACCTCGACCCCGCCGCGCGCGACGCCCTCGTCGCCGCGCTGATGGATGCGCGCCGGGCCGTGAAGGCCGGCAAGGCGGCCGGGAATGCGGACGCGGTCGCGCAGGCCCGCCGGGCCGTCGACGCGGCCAAGTGCGGCCTCGGGGAGCGCGGCCCCGTCTGGTGGGACGACGGCGCGCCCGACCTCAACCGGCACATGGCCCACACCACCCCCTACGCCGATTGGTTCGCTCGGGAGACGGGTGCGGCGGGATAGCGCGCCGACTGGACCCGCGCGGCGATTTCGCCTATATCGGACCTGCGGTTGATGACCGGTTCGTAATAACGTTTCAGGACCCGGAGGGCAGTACTCCGGCGCCTCCACCACAAGCCCATCCACGTCAGCGGGTGGTCTTCTGATGGGGGCGAAATAGGATCGACTGGGCGGTAAAGGGATCGCGAGTTCGCTCTCACTTCGGTGCGGGACGATGCGGCTGTCGGTAAGGACTCGACCGGTTCGACGCAGGCAACCCCTGTTTCGAGCATTTGGCCAAAACTCTAAATGCCAACGATAACGTTGTCATGGATGCCCGCCTCGCGGCGTAAGCATCTTGCGGTAGGGTAACCGTCGAAACAGAACCCGGAGCTTCGGCTCCGGGACCCACCCTTTCCTGATCATCCCAGACCGTCGAGAGACCGGGGCCCGCGCACACGCGGAAAGGCCCCGCGCGCGACCACGCCTCGACGACTTCCCCAGTCCACGTACGAAAAACCCCGGGGCCGAGGGCCGCCGGGGTGTCCGCCGTTGCGAGGGCCGCCCCCACGCGGAGGGCGGCCGTGGGGCGTCGATCAGACCGGCGTGGTCGGGTAGGCGCGCACGCGGTTGCGGCCCTCGACGGTTCCGCCCAGGGCGTTGCCCGGGATGGCGTTCGGCGAGGTGGCGGCGGCGGCCTGCGGGGCGGTCCAGCCCTCGGCCCGCCAGTTCTGGGCGCGCTCGTCGACGTCGATCGAACCGTGCTCCTCCAGGATGTCCATCACCCGGGCCGCCTGGGACTGGTCGGCCCGGACCGTCACCAGGGTGCCGCCGCGGCGCACGCCCTCGCTGTAGGTATGGGCGTCGGTCTCGCTGAGGCCCGCGCCGGTCAGGCCGCCGGCGAGGCCGCCCGCCGCCGCGCCGATGCCCGCGCCCGTCAGCGTGGCCACGAGCCAGCCCGCCGCCACGACCGGGCCGACGCCCGGGATCGCCAGCAGGCCGAGGCCGGTCAGCAGGCCGGCGGCGCCGCCCAGGACCGTCCCGACGGTGGCGCCCGCTCCGGCGCCGCTGGACGCCTTCTCCGGGGTGTCACCGTGGACGGGGGCGTCCAGGTCGGAGGCGGAGCGCACGCGCCCGGCATGCCGGTCCCCCTCGTTGCTGCTCACGATGCTGATGTCGGCATGCGCCACGCCGGCGGCCTCGAGCTTGGAGACGGCCGTGCTGGCAGCGTCGTAATCGTCGTACAGGGCGGTGATGGTCTGATGAGCCATGGGAAACTCCTGTGTGCGGGCGAGGGGAGGGGTGGGCGGTGGCAGCCTACTGGGCCGCGACGTTGCCCTTGAAGTCGACGCCGACCTTGACCGGCTTGCCGTCGAGCACCGCTTCGCCGCGCCAGATGCCCTTGTCGTCCTTAGTCAGGCCCTTGACGTCCTTGTAGCCGGCCTCGGTGAGGCGGTGGTGCGTCTGGGCCTCGGTGAAGCTGTTGGCGCCTTCCTCGAGCTTGGCGTTCGAGGCCGCCTTGGCCGTGGCCGGCTTGGTGGCGTCCGGCTTGTCGGTGTTGGGCCGGGTCACGGCCTCCTGGCCGCCGGAGGTGGCACTCGACTTGGCGTCCGGGGCCGGGGTGCCGGTGACGGTGGTCTGGGCGGAGGCCGAACCCGCACCGAGGATCGTCAGAAGGGCGAGGGTGGTCAGGGACCGTTTCACGGCGTTCTCCTTGGATAAGTCTAGGACGGGCAAGAGACCCTCTCAATTCCCGAGGACCGCAAAGCGTTCCAAGATGGAAACCGGCAATCCCGGTTCAAACGGCCAATCCGAAGCGTTGTCATAAATGTTCCACCTTGCCCTGACAGTGATGACGGGATGAAACGACAAGATCACGAGCCGACAAAAAACCAATTTTGATCGACGCATACGCTGCATCCCGGCATCAGATCTGCCCTTCACCGCGAAAGAACACCTTCCGATCGAGACGAGCCTGTGTTCGAAAAACGAGATAGGGGATCGCCCGCCGGGAGGCAGGACGTCGTGCCCGCGCGCGCCCTCCCCGAACGGATGGTGAAGCGCACCGCCGCGAAAAATCTGTCCGGCCAGGGTTGCCAGCGCAAAAAGGAGCCTCTAAACACCCGCTCACACCGGGGGCGGCACCAACCCCCACCGGTCGCAGGCGCCCGTAGCTCAGCTGGATAGAGCACCAGACTACGAATCTGGGGGTCAGAGGTTCGAATCCTTTCGGGCGCGCCACTATTTTTCATCATCTTACAGAACGCAAAGTCGTTACGGGGCAACGCTTTACTCCGTCACT
>NZ_LMRM01000037.1:0-22964 GCF_001426045.1 Methylobacterium sp. Leaf94 | reverse complement strand
CGCCACCACGCGCAGGCCGCCTAACCTCTCACCCCAGATGGACCAGAGCCTCCGCTCCTGAACACCGCTGAATGTCCCAAATCATCTGACGACGGACACGCCAGTCGATGCCCTCCAGCAGCATGGCGAGCTGCGCCGGCGTCAGCGCGGCGGCCGCCCCCGCCGTCGCCGGCCAGACGAAGCGGCCCTTCTCCAGGCGCTTGGCAAAGAGGCACAGACCCTGGCCGTCCCACCACAGCACCTTGATCAGGTGCCCCTGCCGCCCGCGGAAGACGAAGGCCTGTCCCGAGAACGGGTCCCGCGCGAGGTGATCCTGAACCAGGCTGGCCAATCCGTCGAAGCCTTTGCGCATGTCGGTGTGACCGGTCGCCAGCCAGACCCGCGAACCGGAGGGGACCGGGATCATCGTCCCAGCAACGCCACGATCACGCCCTGCAGGAGCGCCACGTCCGCACCCGCCTCGGCCCGCAGCCGATGCCCCCCAGCCAGCTCGATCTCGATGGCGCCAGGGCGGGACGGCTCGTCCCAGACGGAAGGTTGCGGAGCCGGCAGCGCAAGCGGAACGAAGCTCGGGCGGGACGCCATCGTCGGCGCCGATGCTTCTGCCCGGAGAGCACGTCGCCAGCGGAACAGCAGGCTCGAATGAAGCCCGTGCCGGCGTGCCACTGCGGAGGCCGTAGTCGCCGGATCCTCCGCCTCGGCGAGGATCGCGCGCTTCTGCTCGGGCGACCAGGTCCGTCGCGTTCCTGCGACGACGATGTGAGGCGTGTTCGTCATAGGTCCAGACACAGGGCCGATACAGCGCCATCACCTGTATCCAGATCCAAGCCCTATCCCCACAAGGCAGCCGTCACCGAGCGCTTACCATTGCTCTGACCTGTCACCTGCAGCTTCACTGTCCGTCACTACTGTCACCCCAGTTTAGAAGCAGCCTGACTGGAAAGAACTCGGGTGCTTGGTGCCCGCAGCTCGCTCCAGCGCCGGAAGGACCCGCAACCTGCTAGAGCAGCGTGCCCTGTGTGCTGCGCTAGTGCTGCCTGCTTCGCTGAGGTGCAACGCTCAGCGGCCGGCGGGAGCACGTCGAGCATGTCAGGCAACCTTGCCCTCTCCGAACGATAAGCCCTGCCGAAGAAGCTATGGATGCAGCGCACGCACTCATGGAGGCTCGAGAGGGCTCACGGGCAGCAAGGATGCGGCTCAGGGCTGCTATCCTCCTAGAAAAGCCACAGAAGCTCCAGGAAGGCCAGGAGCCGACAAAGCCTCCCCGAGCTGTTAAGAGCCCGGCTTAGGCCTCTACGGGCTTCCTAGAAGATTTTAGAAGCCATGCTGCTAGACAGGTCTGTAAGCGGAGGTCCGCACCACGATCAGCCGCCCGCTTGGATGGAGCGCAGAACAGCCAGACTGGGCAGCACACGAGAACCGCAATCTAAGCTCCAACTCCGTGCACATCGCCATGGCTAGGTAAGCACGGGGGCTCGAGTGCAGGCTTTTCGTTGGCCGAAGGTTGGACGGGTTAGGTGTGTTCGGCTGTTTGTCACGCATGTTCGGTGTGTTCAGTTAGGATTGAGACGGCCTCGCTTGAAAGAAGTTGGGTGCTCTCCACCCGCAGCAGGGGTAAGCCCCGGAAGGACCCGTCCCCTCCCCTACATGGGTCCCCCCAGACACGCGCCCGACTTGCCATGTACCAAGCACGGGTGTGGCCAAGCCTGATGGCGCCAGGCTGAGGGCCTCACCAGGGCTAGCAATTGTCAGGCCCTGCGCCCGAGATGCCTGCATACCGCTGCCCGCACGGTGGACACACTCTCTAGCTCAAGGGAGGCGCGCTGTATGAGATGCTCGACATCGATCTCCTCACTGAGAGCCATGTTGAGCCCGCGTTTCAACCAGTTGCGAGGGTTGCGAGGGTTTTGCGAGGGTTTCGGACAAACCCTCGCAGCCATTTTTCTTTTTAGTATTAGATATTTACCTACACCTTGCGAGGGTTGCGAGGGTTTTTGTCGTGTGTATGTAAGAAAAAGCCCTGAACGAAGTGCGCCGTGAAAACGTGCCTTACGCGGGCGCGCGCGAGAAACCCTCGCAACCCTCGCAAGGGTGGGTTAAGTATCTCATTTTGTTTATGAAAATGCTCGCGAGGGTTTGTCCAAAACCCTCGCACAACCCTCGCAACCCTCGCAGAATGTGCGGCTTTCGCGGCTTGCGAGGACAGGCTTGACCTAGGAACTTGCCCGAGGAGCGGGCTCAGCGAAAGGGGGAAAGTGATATGACTGAACATCTATCCCCACCCTGTCGCTGGGAAGGCACGAGGCAGAGTTTAGGGATCAGGAATGTCTACAGGCCCTTCGAGGGGTGCAAGCATCAGGCACCCAGGTGGTGCGCGCCCTTGTCTCTCACCCTGAGGTCTTGAGTCAGCAGACCGGAGAGGAATGTGCCAGTCCGGGCTCAGCTCAACGGCAGATCCCGGGGGCGATCGCGCGGGATCCCGGTGAAGCCTTCCAGCCAAGCCTCACGCTCCTCGGAGCCGGCGGGGTAGGGACAGCACTCGCGCTTGCGCCCATGGGCACGAGCCTGCGCGCCTTGGTCGATCGGATCGGCGTGCGGTTTGGGGTGCTCGGACATCGAATATGCCCTCCAAAACCCGCCAACCTCATCCGCGCTCGGGTTGATCCCCGCTGCAAGCGTCGGGAAGGACGCGAACCCAGGTTCACTCAGTGTCGGGGTGGCTGATCATGGCGATGGTGGCGGTCAGGCGTTGCCTGTCCAGGGGTGCTACCTTCACGCGGGAAAGCGCAGCGGTGGGCTTCTGGTCAACCTGGGGCGCACGGGAGGCGATCACGGCCTGCTGCAGCTGGGTGCGAGCGGAGGCATCAGCCAGGACGAAGAGCCCGGCGACGACGCATCCGGACAGGCATGCACACGATCCTGAGGACGGCCTGATCGTAGCCGTCGAGCCGGGCCCGAGATGCAGCGGGAGGAACACGCTCGAAGACCGAACGATCTTATCCCCCGCTCTCATCGGGGCGGCAGCCCTTCGGCGACCGTGGGCCGGCGACGCGGTTCCTGTTCTCCGCGTTGCCGACCCTCACACGATCACTCGACCGAGGCGTCACGGGCGGTGCGCAGGGAACTGGCCCACGCAGGCCTGTCATCGTGTGCTCTTGGTGCTGACGCAGCTTGGCGACGGTCCGGACCGGGGCTGGCGCATCAGCGGGTGAGATCCTGGATGTATGAGCAGGCTCGGCTGTTCGCATCGTTCGGCAAAGCGATCAGCCGCCCGCGCCCCACGCATGGCTGCGTCGGGTCTGCCTGTCTGAAGAAGATCGGAGATCGCGCTACCGATGGGCAAGGCTCTGCCGTTCCGGCAGCTTCTTGGAGGGTTCTGGTGTTAAATTCGTCCCCAGAGTTATCCCCTTATCCGTGGGGCGAAACGCTTTGCACCCTAGGGCCGTCGGCTGGGAGGAGCCCTCAGCAGCTAACGCGAGCCCGCTTCGCTTCTGGGCCCCTCCCCGGCGGATCCAGGCCTGCCACTCGCGGCTGATGATGCGCACCAGGTTGGGCGAGTTCTTGCGGCCCTGGTGGCGCCGCTCCTCGATCGTTAGCAGGCCATCGCCGGCCGCGAGACGCAGAGCCCCCTGCGCCAGGCGCCGGCACACACCCGCTCGAGCGGCAATGGCGTCGATGCAGAGGCCGCAGACGCCCTTGGCCGAGACCTCGTCGCCAACGATACGCAGGACGGCCCGCTGCCCCTCCGTGAAGCGTGCGGCGAGCTGGGGCGGCAAGGGACCCGAGCAGGCCAAGAGGCGCCGCCTCTCCAAGGATGCTGCCCGATCGGGGCTCCTGAGGCTCCTGCGCGGTGGGAACAGGCTCGCCCGGCCTGCGGGGAGGCCGACCGGCCGGATGCCCTCTCGGATCGCGCTGCGGCGCCCGTGGAGGCGTTCGGCCAGGATCTGGGCCTCCTGGTCGACCAAAGCGCCCGAGGCGTGCCCCTGCCAAAGCTGGCGAGACAGCTCGTCCATCTGCGCGAGCGTTCGCGCACCCTCGATCGCGGCCTGCATGGCGGTGTGAAACATCGGTCCCGGTCCCTGCTCGGGCCGCGGCAAAGCAGGGGGAGCAGCAAGAGCTGTCCCCTTCAAAAGGCAAAGCACCATCGTCTCGGGAAGCGATCCCGATTGACACCTGAGCGGTGTTATGATGTCTGGGGGGCAGTGACGCGGTCCCCAGGACCCATTCGATTTTCGACGGCCTCACCCTTGCCGGGGTGGGGCCGTTGGCGTTTTGGGCTTAGGTCTTTCTCGCGGCGCTCATCCCTGATGGTGGTTGGCTCACGACTCGTCCCGAAGGGCGAGCGCAGCCAGACATGCCATGTCGCGTGGCGGGCATGGCTAAGTCAACGGTCGCACCCTCCCGATTCATCATCGGCAGAAAGCCGAGCTCCAATGCCGGGCGATGACAGCGGCACGCATGATCGTCCAGAAATGAAGGTCCCAAAATACCTGGAGAAAGCCCGCGCTGGGGGGAGGCACGAGATGACTACGACGCGATCCTTCCAGCTACCGAGAAGAAGACCGCGCGCCTCAAGACTCTTCGGCCCGCGACAGAGCAGGCCAATAAGAAAGTGCATTAAGAGACTGACAAAACTTCATAGGGCGAACAGCACGCTTGAACCCACGAGGGTACTAGCCCACGCACACACGAGTCCACTCGTGGATTAGAAGATTTTTCCACGATCTACTTCGTGTGAAAGTCCACTAGATCACGCGTGGCTTCGTGGGTTGTACCACGCGTGACCCAGTCCACGAGAAGACGATTGTACCTGTCTTCTCGTGCACGAACCTACTTTGCGATCTGCGGGCGCCCCTTGGACGCAAACTCGCGATTCAGCATTTTGATGACGTAGTCCTGAAGCGTGTCGCCCTCTTCAGCGACCAGCGACTTAAATTGGCGGAACGCTTTCTCGTCGAGCCATACCGAGAGGTTCTTCTTGCCCTCGCGGTACATCGGCCGTCCGGTGACCGCTGGAGTTGCCGCAGCAGCTTCCGACACGGCGTCAGCTGATTTGCCAACCGCAACGGGCGAGACCACGTCTTCTAGGTCTCCAGCGGGCATCGCGAAAGCGCGGGCTTGTTTCACAGGCTTGCTCACGGGTCCACTCCCTTACGCGTTGACTAATTCACGAGTGGGCTTTGCTGCACAGCCCACTTGACCACTCACCCACTGGTAAACCGCACCTGCTTCTAACGCAGCCTTGCCTCGTGGTTCGAACTCAGTAGCGGTCTGTCCGGCCGACATCGCATAGGCGTAACTCGCACGTGTCGCGATCCGGACCGGTGCCAGATTAAGCCCGTAAGCCTGGATCGCAGCTTCGCCTTCATCGATCATCCTGCCAGCGTTGCTGCCAGTCGGAACCTGGGACAGCATCACCCACGTAACAGCCGTCTTTTCGGCAATGCGAACGGTCCGCTTAACCGTGCTCAGTGTCTCAAGATCGAACTGCGTCGGCCGGACTGGCACCAGAACCATGTCCGCAATTTCGCAAGCGGCGAGGGCGGTAGATTCAGCCTTTCCAGCCGTATCAATAATCAAGAGGTCCGTGTTGTTCTTGTGAGCGATGCCTTGAAGCTTGGCGAATGCCTCCCCGTCGATCTCACGGATGATTGATGGCGTTTCCGCTTCGCGTCGCTCGAACCATTTGTGGGCAGATGCCTGGGGGTCGCTATCGATCACAGCGACCGTGAGACCGGCTGCCTCCGCGCAGACAGCCAGATGCAGTGCGACAGTACTCTTCGAAGAGCCTCCTTTGAGGCCGATGACCGCGATCGTCTTCATGTCGCCATCCCACTCTCTCGCTCACCGTGGGTCCACGCTGCTGAGAAGAGGACCCGTGGAGCGGTGGACTTTACCACTCGTGTACGAGTGACCTCCCACTAGTTAACGCATCGTCAACGGACGCGTCTAGGGGAGGGCGACAGAGCTTATCGCTAGGGGCGCCTTGCGGTGAGAACGCTCAGATCAACAGACAGCGCGTCCCGCTGCAGATCGAGGTTCTGGTCGAGGTGGATACACGAACACATCCGCCAAGCATGTCGGGATAGTGTTTCAGGTACGTTTAACCCGCAATAGAATTCTAGCCACGTTTTCCCGACAGAAATAGTGCAGCTTAAGGGCGCTCGGACCAGGCCCGACGAGGGTGGCGTGAAAACGATCGGATACCCAACACATCGTTCAGGTTGCTATCGACCCTTCACAGCCTCTTAGAAATTCCGCTTCACGCAAGCTTGGTGGAGGATCAGGTACATCCGGGGCGGGTGGGTTTGTGGTGGTTGGGTTTCAGCATGGCAAAGCCACAAGCGGACGCTCGCCTCACGTGCGAGGAGTAGAGCGCAGCTCCTAGCGCGTCTGGAAACGATAGGGTGTCGGGCATCGTCACGGGAGATTAAGGCCGCAGCTCGTATCTTCCGTGCCGCATGCCGGCTCCAGCGTGCCGCTTGGGGAGGATGCAGGTACATGTCGGACAGCCAGCGCGAGGCGCTCCGCCAAAAAGCGTTGGCGGAGATCGCCCTCCTCGACACGCCACCCGAGCACGAGTTCGACGCGCTGGCCAAGGTCGCACAACGCATGCTTGGTGCCCGCATGTCCTCGATCACCCTGGTTGCTCCCGAGCGGCAGTGGTTCAAAGCACGCTGCGGCCCACTGGCACCGGAGACCGCGCGAACGCACGCATTCTGCCCCGTTGTGGTGGAGACCGAGGCCCCACTCATCGTCGCGGATGCTAGGCTCGACCCCCGCTTCGCCGGAAGTCCGTTCGTCACAGACGCTCCGAACATCCGCTACTATGCCGGCGTCCCACTCTGCGTTCGGCAATCCGACGGCGAGCGGGTTGCGATCGGAACGCTCTGCGTCCTCGACAACAATCCGCGTGAGCCGACGTCGGGAGACCTGGACGTTCTTACGGATTTGGCCTGTGTCGCCGAGGCGCTAATCGAGGCGCGATCCATCGCTCTTCGTGTAGCTGAGACCTCTGAAGAGCGTCGCTTGGCCGTCGAACGGCTGGAAAGTGAGCGCCGCCAGTTCAAACGGGTCGAGCGCATGGCGGACATGGGCTCGTACCGATACGACATCAAGAAGAGATCCACCGCCTGGTCGGACGGCGTGTTCGCAATCCACGAGTTGCCCGTGAGCGGCGGCGTGCCGAACGGCGAACTCGTGAACTATTTCCCCGAACCCGATCGTACCGGCTTCCTCGCTGCCGTCATGCGCACCCTGGAAACGGGCGAGCCATTTGAAATGGACGCCGACTTCGTGACTGCCAAAGGTAACGCGCGGCGCGTGCGATGCTCCTGCGAGATCGAGTTGAGCAAGGGAAAGCCCGTCGCCCTCATCGGCCTGATCCAAGACATTACCGAACGGCACAGCTTGGAACAGCGGCTACGCCATCAAGCCCGTACCGACGACCTGACCCAACTGCCAAACCGTGCCGAGTTTCACCGCGTTCTCGACGAGCGCCTGCGCGAGGCGCGCGATGTGAATAGTGATGTGGCGGTACTCCTGATCGATCTCGACGGCTTCAAGGGCGTCAATGATGTGCTCGGCCATGCCGCGGGGGACGCGGTACTGCGACAGGTGGCCGAGCGAATGCGCGCTCCTTATCTCGACGGCTGTTTTCCCGCGCGGCTCGGAGGTGACGAGTTCGCCCTCCTACTGCCGGCGTGCGTTGGACGTCGAGCGTCAGAGCCTTTGCTGCGTCGCCTGTTGCACAGCCTTCACATCGTGGCTGATGGATCGGGCCGGATTGCGAGCGTCGCGGGAACGATCGGCCTTGCTTGGTCAGGGGACGCCTCGCATGAGCGAGAGCACCTCCTGCGGTGCGCCGATGCTGCCCTCTACGAGGCGAAACGAACCCGGAAGGGGACTATCTGCACCTTTGAGAGTTTGCCAGATAACCAGCTCGCTGGCTGAGCAACTACGCGGCAATCTGGCTTCCCATAGGACGCAGTTGGCCTGCGCAGAAACTCTGCATTGAGCGGCAGGGCACGGCAGATTGTGTGGGGCTCGGCATCCCTATACGCAGACCTCGCGCCTTCAACTGGCAGCGAAGCGCCGAGTAGGGTCGTATGCTGTCAGCTACGCTCTCTGAACAGATCGTCGAACGCTGGCTGCTGCTGGTAGCAGCCGCAATAGGCCTACTGCGTGAGCTGCGTGTCAGCCGAGCTTGGGTCGACGCCGGCCGGCACGGGCACGTCGGTGCTGCTGTAGCGGGCGTTCAGCATCAGGTTCGGGCCGTCATAGAGATTGATCATCCGGGCAATGATCACCGTGTAGGCGGATTGGTCCGCGACCGGCTTCTTAGAGTCGATGATCAGGCGCCCGACCGGCAGATAGATCGTCCCTAGCAAGGTGCGGGCGTCGTCGCTGATGATCCGGTATTCGCGTTGCGCGATAAAGCCGCCAGGGGCCGGTTTTGGCTTACCTTTTCCGCCCAGGGGAAGGAGAGACAGGAGCCCTGAAGGCGCAGCGCGGTCCTCGAAGAACAGCAGGCCGGACATGGGACCGTCTTTCGGAGCAGTCAGGCTGACGACGCTCTTGTCGTCGAAGAGCAGGCCGCCGCGCACGCCGGTGAAGTAGAAGCCGGTGTTGACGCCGGTGAGCGAGCCGCCCTTATCCACGACCAGAGGCCCGTCCTTCATGATGTAGACACCTGGTTTCAGCGTCACCTGGCCCTTCTTGGTGATGTGCAGGCCGCCGCAATAGGTGCCGGGCTGCAGGGTGACGGTCCCGCTCACCACGTTGGCCCCATAGAGTAGATCGTCGATGCCATCGACAAGCTTCTTCGGATCGACGAAGGACCCGAGGCTGACGCAGGAGCCCGGCGTCGGNCCACGTTGGCCCCATAGAGTAGATCGTCGATGCCATCGACAAGCTTCTTCGGATCGACGAAGGACCCGAGGCTGACGCAGGAGCCCGGCGTCGGACCCTGCCGGTCGATCAGCGGATCGCGCAGGGCGGGGCACCCGGTGGCCGGCGGCGGCGTGAAGTTGGCGCCCGCCCCGGAATAGCCGCCGGCCGAGCAGGTGGAGAGGGCGGTGGCCACCGCCGCGTTCTCGGCCTGGATGCCCCCGGGGCTGGCGGAGTTCGAGTAGAGCGAGCAATCGGTGGCGGTGATGCGGGCCGCGCTCTCCAGGTGGAAGGCGCCCATCGCTTGGCGGTCGAGGGCGAGCAGGCACAGCCGCGTGGTGCCGGCGAGCTTCGCCGTCGAGGAGACACTCACCTCCAGGCTCGGGGTGTTGAGGAGCTTGCCGAAGGACAGGGCGACCTGCTCGGTGAGCGTGAGGCGGACGCCGGAGTGGTTATTCAGCACCTCGGCCGTCACGGCCGGAGGCGCCGCGTTGCCGTTGCGCGCCTGGGCCAGGGCCAGGGCCTTGGCGGTGCGGATCGCGGCCGCGTCGTCGGCATTGGCGAGCTTGAACTGGTTGACGCCGGCGATGCTGCCGCTGTCGGCCGCGCGCTGGAGTTCGGCCCGCCGCTTGACCAGGGAGGCGTAGTCGATCGCCACGGCGCTCAGGCCGGTCAGGATCGGAAACAGCAGGGCGACGAGAACCAGGATACCGCCGCGCTCGTCGCGCCACAGTCGCAGAAGGAGGTGTCGGAGACTGCTGATTGTCATGCCGCCGTCATGTCTTGCGCACGTTTCCAAGGACTGAAGACGATCGATGCGATCTTCGCGCATCAGGTCAGGACGCGGCACAACGGATCAGGATGCGAGCCTGACTACGTCGCGGTCCTGGTTCTCATCCGCCGCCGAACGAGCCGCCAGGAGTGGCTGGCCGTGGGCCTTCAGGAAGGCGTCGACGCAGCGCGGGTCGAAATGGCTGCCCGCCTGTTCGCGAAGGTGGGCAAAGGCGTCGCTGTGCGACCAGGCCTGCTTGTAGGGACGCTTGGAGGTGAGGGCATCGAACACGTCGGCGACGGCGACGATGCGGCCCCCGAGGGGGATCGCCTCACCCCGTAGGCCATAGGGGTAGCCGGTGCCGTCCCAGCGCTCGTGATGGGTGGCGGCGATCTCCGCGGCCAGCCGCATGACGGCAGAGGCGCTGCTGCCAAGGATGCGCTGGCCCCGTTCGGCGTGCAGTTCCATCTCCCGACGTTCCTCGGGTGTGAGCAGGCCTGGCTTGAGTAGGATCGCGTCCGGCACGGCGATCTTGCCGACGTCGTGCATGGTCGCCGCCAAGCTCATCAAACGGCATTCGTCGGGCGCAAGGCCGAGGGCCCTGGCGATCCGACCCGCGGAGGCCGAGACCCGTGCGATATGATCGCCGGTGTCCGTGTCCCGGCTCTCGGCGGCTCGCATTAACGTAGAGATGATCTCTCGCTCACGATCTTCGACCAGAGCGACCGCAGCGGCGACCTCTCGCGTTAGTTCGGCGGCGTGATCTTGAAGAGCCCGATGCGCCTTCGAAAGAGCGAGCAGGTTCGAAACGCGGGCACAAACCTCGATCGGGTCGGCGGGCTTGGTCAGGAAGTCAGTCGCGCCGGCCTCCAGGGACTCGCGTCGCAGCTTGCGCTGATCGAGACTGGTGACCATGACGGTCGGTACGTTGGCGAGTTCTGGAATGCACCTGACCGCTCGAATGAACTCCACCCCATTCATGCCGGGCATGTCGTAGTCGGTGATCACGACGCCAATCTCGGAGGCATGCGCCCGGGCGAAGGCGAGCGCCTCGGCCGGTACGGTGAAGTCGTGCGGCCGGCAGCCAACGATGGGTCGCAGGGCAGCGACCACGAGCAGGTTGTTCATCTCGGCGTCGTCGAGAACGAGGGCCAGCATCGCGTAACGTTCCAGGCTTTGTAGGGCCCCCTTATCCGTCAGGACATTCTGGCGACACCGGTAGACGAACGATCCCACGATGGGATGTGGAGCGTTGCCAAAGCTTGAACGCAGCGCGCTTATCATCGGTTTTTGGGCTGCTGCGCTCCATTCTCCGAAGTCGGGCACGACCACTTAATGGCATGGCGTTGGGCTGCTTCTAAGGCACCATCGGGTTGCAGGGGGAACGTCCACTTCATGAAGAGGGTCAAGGTCCGCTCTCCACCCTTCTCAGACTCTGCCGAAAGCAGCTGAAAGTGTCAGTAAAACGATCGTTTTGCTGACATTATGCAGCGGTCTGATAGTGGCTCACCTAAGGGCGAGGGCACACCCTTACGTCGACCGAGGCTGACAAAGCAGTCTCTGCACACATGATCCGCACCCTTCAGGGCTTCGAGGCCATGCTCTGGCTGCGCAAAGGCTTCGAGTTTGCCTGCGCATGGACCGTGTGCGAGCAGAACCGGCTGCTCGGGATCTGCTTCAGACTACAGGCGGTTAACAAACTCTGAAAACGAGTTGGATCCGGCCTTCTGTGCGGCCTACTCCGCGGTTTGCAACAGGCCTAGCGCCGCAACTATCCCGTCGCTGCAGGCTACAATGTTTATGACCCAGCCTGAGCAGTAATAGCTCTAGGTCAAGGTTTTGACAGCAGGTTTCTGGTGTTGGTTTTTGCGATAAGAAACGTATAAATAACTAAGATAATATCATGTTATGTTAACTTAATAATCTAAAGCAAAGTTAGAATTTTAGCTCTAGCCTAACTCAAGGATCAATATACTCAAATACTTTGTGCGCGTCTGGCGAGATTTTTATGTATATGACCGATGAGATCGCTGCGATTATTAGTAAAAATGATCTGACAGGTATTATCAGCTTAGGTACCACTGTCGGAACCCAACTCAGTGTTTTGCAGCTGAAAAGCTATAAAATGCTGACTGCTGCGGATGGCATTTACTATAATAAGTCACTGAACATAATCGTTATCACAAAATCTGGTGTGACCTTGGACGGTTACGATTTCCGCGGTGTATCCATCAACGTTCAGGCCGACGACGTCACGATTAAGAACTCGACTTTTGACGCCTCTGTCGGCAGCTACGCTGTAAACGCTTACCCAGGCACGAAGAACCTTACGATCAATCACTCGACCTTCGACGGCCTGAAGCTCGACAAAGTCAGCTACGTTGATTTCATCACCTCGCGAGGTGAGAACACGGTCCTCACCGGCAACGCCTTTCTGGATGCGCCTACTGACGCCGTCTCGATCCAGAGCGGTACCATCAGCGGAAACTATTTCGCTGGGGGAGCTTACGCGACCGGTGCGCACGCCGATGCCATTTGGATTGGAAAGACCATCGGGCCGGTCGTCATCTCCGATAACGTCATCGACTGGCGCTCAAGTGCCGATGCGCCGACTGAGACCAATGAGGCGGTGCGCATTACCGGCGAGATGGGCAGTGTCTCGGACGTCTTGGTGAAGAACAACATCCTCTTGGGCGGCAGCATGACCGTTCTGGTGGCGGATGGTTCCACCCAGACCCACACGGCCGATCAGGTCGGCACGGTCACCGGGGTGCAGGTCGTCGGGAACGTCATCGACTATGGCAAGTACGGCGACCTCGAACAGACCTCGCGGCCTAAGGATATGGTCTACGCCGACAACATGCACGCCAGCGGGCGCCCGGATGCTCCAGGTCTGGAAGCGGTAGGCGCCTTGCCCGACCTGTCGACCCTGAACAAAATTACCGCCGCCTCGGCCAGTGCCGCCATCAACGGCACCGCCAAGGACGACTACATCCTCGGTGGCACCGGCTCCAACTACATCGTCGGCGGGGCCGGCAACGATGTCATCGGCGGCGGCGGCGGCCGCGATTTCATCACCGGGGGCGCGGGCAAGGATATCTTCGTCTACACGTCCGTGACAGATGATGGCATCGACCGGATCGGCGACTTCACGCAGGGGCAGGACCGGATCGACCTGGCGACCGTAGCAGGTGCTCCTAAGCTCCTTGCCGACTGGCAGTGGCTCGGCACGGAGAGCTTCACCGGCCATGCCTGGCAGATGCGCTACAGCTACGCGTCGGGCGTCACAACCATTGAGATCGATGCCGACGGTGACCTGAAGACCGACTTCAAGCTGGAGCTGACCGGCTCAATCGCGCTAAACACGAGCGACTTTATTCTAGTCGATCGCACAAATGTACTACCTGTGCTGGTGCTCGACGGTGCTGAACCGATCCTAAGCCAGGGGACGCCCGGCACAACCTGGAGCGCGACTAGTACGGACGGCTTCAAGATCGTTGCCCGCTATGATGCGGCGGGCGCGATCGCTTCCGCTCAAGTCACGGCGGTGGACGGGTCATCGAGCACTTTTGCCTACGTCAACGTCGCCGGCCAGGCGGTGCTCTCAACCGAAACACAGGTGCATGCCGACAAGAGCAAGGACGTGTTCCTGTCCAATCTCGCCGGTGGGACCYACGTGGCCGAGCACCGCAGCTACAACACGGCCAACGTGCTCGTAGARGTCACGCGTACTCACGCGGATGGCACGTTCGACTACCACTCCACGATCACCACCGACGGCACTCGGATCACAGACCAGTTCGATCTTGGTGGCACGCTGAAGTCACACGTGGTGCAGARCACGGAYGGGTCATCGAGCACTTTTGCCTACGTCAACGTCGMCGGCCAGGCGGTGCTCTCAACCGAAACACAGGTGCATGCCGACAAGAGCAAGGACGTGTTCCTGTCCAATCTCGCCGGTGGGACCYACGTGGCCGAGCACCGCAGCTACGACATGAGTGGCAAGCTTGAGTTCGCCAATCAGACCATCGCTGACGGGTCGCACATGCAGATAGCCTACCAGGCCGAACAGGTGCTGATCTCGACGGCTGATGTGACTGATACATTCAAAAGCTTTGGCAATGATACATTCGTCTTTGCTTCAGGCTTCGGCAAGGACACCATTGTGGGGTTCCATGCAGGGTCGCTGGCTGGGCATGACACCCTACTACTGGACAATGCACAGGTCAGCAGCTTCGCCGATGTCCAGCATCATCTGACGTCAGTCGGTGCGGATACCCTTCTGACTCTGAGCGCCACCGACACGATCCTGCTCAAGAACGTGCAAATCGCCTCCCTCACTGCGGAGGACTTCCGTTTCCAGGATCACGGCCTACTTCACGCTTAAGCGAACAAGTTTTGTAGCATTCCTGGGTGACAATTCATGAGCTTGGCACCGACAAATCTACTGCACTGTCTGATCAGCCCCCATTGAAGTGGTCCGCCCTTTGGTATGATGGTGTGGAACGGTGACCCTGACCCAGCAAACTGGTCCGCGCCGAGCGCAAGTTTTTCGGGCATCCTGAACCCTGAAGGAGGGTGGATGCGATGCCTCGCAAACGCTTCACAAACGAACAGATCGCCTTCGCTCTGCGGCAGGCGGAGAATGGCGCGACGGTGGACGAGGTCTGCCGGAAGATGGGCGTACATCGGCGACTTTACTCACGGCGAGGACGTCATCGATTTGCATCTGATCGATGCCAATGCACTTACACCTGCGCACGAAGCATTCAGCTGGATCGGAGCAGGCATTTTTACCAAGCACGCTGGTGAACTGCGGTTTGCGGCAAACAGCACCGGCGGTCAGGTCCAGGCGGATGTGGATGGCGATGGGAAGATAGATTTCGCAATCGACATGCTCACCAAGGCTGTCCTCCATGCCTCTGATTTCGCGCTCTAAAGTCGGGCTGCGGCCTAAAGGGCTTCAGCCCAGCCGGGCGAATACTGGATCACCCGCCCGGACGGTAAGTGAACTTGGAAGCTGTGGGGCACCTTGCCGTTCGTGACGTTGATCAGCTCGACTCGCATCCCAAAGCCCTTCTCGGCATCAGGATCGGACATGTCGTGGATGATGCAGGGGACCCGCGTGCCGTCCGCGAATACCGCGACGCCCTGCTGGGCTATGTCCGTGCGCTTGAACTGCCGCCGGTCCTTGAACTGATCGAGACCCTTCGCGCCCTGTCGATCCATCCTCGTCCTCCCTCGTACCCGATGCCGATGGGTCCATAAACGATGCCTGCCTTACAACGCTGTTAAGAATGCGCTGTGCCGCTGCATGTGTTTCGGCGTGCAAATTTGGCTCTGACGCACTCTCGCTAATCATCGAGGCGTGACGCCGATCATCCTAGGGTGTCTCTGCAAAGGGTTCACAGGTGGGGTGACCGCCCCCATGTGGGCGGGATGCGACGCTACGAACTGACCGATGCGCAGTGGGAGCAGATCGCCCCGCTGCTCCCTCCGCAGAAGCCGCGCACGGGCCGGCCTGCCGAGGATCACCGCCAAGTCCTGAACGGCATGCTCTGGATCTTGCGCACGGGTGCGCCGTGGGCGGATCTGCCGGCCCGCTATGATTCTGTCGGGACCGTGTCGAGCCGGTTCTACCGCTGGCGGCAGGCCGGCGTGTTCGACCGGGTGCTGCAGCGCTTGCAGGCGCAGGCGGATGCCCGGGGCGACCTCGACTGGGACCTGCACTTCGTGGACGCCACGGTGGTGCGCGCCCACCAGCACGCCGCTGGTGCACGCCGGTCCGGCGCCATCGGGGGGTGAGGGGACGGTCGAAGGGGTTGGTGAAGCACTCGGGCGCAGCCAGGGCGGGTTCTCGACCAAGCTGCATCTGCGCGCCGAAGGCGGCGGCAAACCGATCGCCGCGGTGCTGACGGCCGGCGAGCGCCACGAGTAGTTCGCCTTGGACGCGCTGATGGACAAGGGGGCGGTGCCACGCCGAGGGCGAGGCCGCCCGCGTCTGCGGCCACGCAGGACAGCCGGAGACCGAGGCTACTCCAGTCCACCCGCCCGTCGCCGCCTCAGGAGGCGCCGGATCGAGCCGGTCATCCCGACCCGCAAGGATCAGCCGCGTCAGCCCGACTTCGACGAGGCTGCGTATCGTGAGCGTAACAAAGTCGAGCGGTTGATCGGCCGGCTCAAGCAGTATCGCCGGATCGTCACGCGCTATGAAAAGCGGGCAGCCAACTACCTCGCCATGGTCACACTCGGCATGACCATGCTCTGGCTTGCATGACTTTGCAGAGACGCCCTAGTCGTCTGAGCAACAAGGCCGCCGGCACGCTCGTGTACCAGCGGCCTCCAACGAGGTATCGATCCTGCGCATCAACTCACCGAGCGCCTTCGATTGTCTGGAAAAACAATCGGTTTCCTTACAAGTAAGAGGCGCCCTACGTTTCCGCAGGACGCCGAATGCTCCTAGTAGAAGCCGCGCCGTCCATAACCACGATCATGGCCATAGCCGTGCCCACGTCCTCGGCCGTAGCCAAAGTGACGTCCACCAAACCGAGGCCCGAAGCGCGGACCGCCATAGCCGCGATGACCATATCCGCCGCCGTACCCACGCCGACCGTATCCACCCCCGTAGCCATAGCCATACTGGACGTTCTCGACGGTCGAGGCCGCGTCCGGCATTGCGTGAGGGCCGAGCGGTGCTGCTGAAGCCGGAGCTCCCGCGAGGAACAAGCCGGCGGCTACCAAGCCAGCGCTGAGTGTGAGTTTCTGGAACAAAGGGTCTCTCCTTGCGAACAGCCTCGATTGAGGCAGTCGGCGTGAGATACCTACCAAGCTCGGCCTGAAGGGGTTCCAACGTTGGTCGCGGAGGCTTGCTACCTGTCCTTTGCTCAAGGGCCCGCTTGTGGGCTCTTGTACGCCGTTCAAAGACAGCTCAAGAAAGCAGGGGCCTACAGAAAGCTTTCCCGTACGAGCGCTTCATCCAGCCGGTGGCCCTGGTCCGTGAACGGCTCGATGCCGCCGGTATCACCGAAGAACCGATCTTTCGGCCGGTGTCTCGCGCGGGCAGGGTACGGGCCGGGACGCCGCGCCTCGCGACCTAGGCTGTGGCCGACATCATCAAGCGCTATGCCGCTGCTGCCGGGCTGAATGCCTCAACGTTCGGGGCGCACAGCCTGCGAGCCGGCTACATCACAACAGCGGCCGAGCGGGGCGCGGATCTCCCCCGCGTCATGGATCAGTCAGGGCATCATGCCCCTCGAACGATTGTCGGGCCGAAAGCAGGATCCGTGATATGAAATTACTTATCCTGCATTTAAGGTCTGCTCACTATGGATATCATTCTCACTCCGAAGGATCTACCGGTAGAGCGTGGACCTTGAAAGACCGCCTCGGGCGGAGCCTTGGCAACATCACCAAGCCCCAAAACGGCAACGACTTCGAAATTCAGCCTGATGCATTCGGTCTCCGTAGAAGTGTGAAACGGCGTCACCTATCTCTCGATGAAGCCATGTCCGCCATCGCAGGCGTCACGAATGGTGCCTTTACACTTGATTGCCGCGACTGGGATTAGGATCGAAATCTCGGCAATAAGCTCCACAACTGACGCAACAACTAAGGGATCGCACCGACCATGATCGAGTTCTTTGACCGAGAAGGGCAAGAGGCGGCTTTTTGCCATGATGGGCAGTCCCTCTACCTTTGGAACGGTAAGCCCGCAGCCTTCATCCACGATGATAAGGTTTATGCCTATGACGGCCGCTTCATCGGTTGGGCGGATAGAGGCTGGATCTCGGATGAGAGGGGCGAATGTCTCTTGTTTGAGCGCGATGCCCTTGGTGGCCCACAAAAACCGAGCCGTCTGAGAAAGACTACACCAGGGCCGAGAGGCAAGAAGCCGCTGCGCGGCGTACTGCTTCCTACGCCCCTTGGCCAGGCGAGCCTTGCGACTTGGTCAGACCATGCATTCTCTGAGCTAGTCTAGGGTAATAGGCCGCAGTCTCTTTACAGGCGCGAAACGGAGCCATCAGATCAGTTGCGCGCCACCCAATGCGGCACATGTCCAGTTGAGCCTGTAGCAGACGGCAGGGCGGGATTGCCGTTCGATGTGTTATCCTGTCGGTATGACGAAGCCCCTTGCGCATTCAGCAGGGGCACGCCGCCGTACATCAGATCTGCCTCGCCCATCTCGCCCGCGACGTCGCCTACGCCGTCCAGACCAGCGATGATCCCGTGTCCTGGCGTCTGCAGCTCTGGTTGCAATCCGTCTTCGCCATAGCCGAGCGCGTCACCGATCTGGCCACCTCGACGCTTGCTGCCAAACACCGGACCTTGGATCGGCTACTCGGCGCAATCCTCGCTACACGAAGCGGCTGCAACCTGACCCGCGACCTGCAAGCGAAGATCGGCCGAGCTCGCCATCAGCTCCTCGCCTTCCTCCCCCATCCCGGCGTAGTCGAACTGACCAACAACGGTCCAGAGCGGCTGCTGCGCCCATCCATGATCCAGCGAAAGGTCACCAACGGCTATCGCGCGATGTAGGCCGCCGAGGGCGAGGCCGACATCCGAACTGTCGTCGATACGGCACGCCTCACAGGCACCACGCCCTTTGGCACAATTTTCAAAACCGTCGGCGCCTGAACCTCACGATTACTGGGGTGGGTGATTACATGCGAACAGCTTGGGGCACTCGTCGACGAGGCGATCGGGCCGGCACTGGCGGATGCGATAGGATCAGGCGCCTAGTCGGAAATCCGATCGTTTTCCCGTCATCGGGAGGGGCCGCAGTTCGAGCATCCTCAAACCGGCTTATTTCTGTCAGGAAAATATGACCGGATTTCTATTGCAGATTAAACGCGCCTGAACCACTATCCCGACATGCTCGTCGGATATGCCCGCGTCTCCACCCTCGACCAGAACCTCGACCTGCAGCGTGACGCGCTGACCAAGGCTGGGTGCGAGCGCCTGTTCGAGGAGAAGAAGTCCGGCAAGGCCGGGACCAAGCGTCCCGAGTTCGAGGCGGCCCTCGCCTACCTACGGCCCACCGACGTGCTCGTCGTCTGGAAGCTCGATCGCCTCGGCCGCTCCCTCGTCGAAATGATGCGGACGATCGACTCCCTGCGCGTGAAGGAGGTCCATTTCCGCTCCCTCACCGAGCAGTTCGACAGCGATACGGCGCATGGGCGCTTTGCCCTGCAGATGCACGGCGCCATGGCCGAGTACTTCCTCGACCTCAACCGGGAGCGCACCATGGAGGGGCTGAAGGCCGCCCTGGCGCGAGGACGAAAAGGGGGACGGCCCAAGAAGCTTACGCCAGCCGATATCGAGGTGGGGCGCGCCCTGCTGCACTCGGGCACCATTTCGATCGCGGCGATCGCCCAGCGCCTCGGGGTCAGCCGGGATACCTTCTACAGCTACTTCCCCCAGGCACGCACCCGCAGCCAGGCAGACGTAGCCGCTGCGGCGACCCGGCAGGCATCCTCCTGATGCC
Organism: Methylobacterium sp. Leaf94; assembly: GCF_001426045.1. Lineage (NCBI taxonomy): Bacteria > Pseudomonadati > Pseudomonadota > Alphaproteobacteria > Hyphomicrobiales > Methylobacteriaceae > Methylobacterium > Methylobacterium sp. Leaf94. The sequence continues at coordinate 3,819 of NZ_LMRM01000037.1, read as the reverse complement.
GATCCGGCGCGAGCACCGCTTCTTCTATCCGATCGACTGGCCGCAGCTCTCGGTCGTGATCCGCTTCGAACGAGCGAAGGGACGCTGCGAGGTCTGCGCCCGTCCGCACGGACAGCGCGTCTTCCATCTTGGCGATGGCCGCTGGTGGGACGGAGAGGAGGGTTCGTGGCGGGACGGAGCTGGGCGCTTCATCTGCCTGGCGATCGGGGCCGATGATGTCCTGGGTCGTGTGCGTACCACACGCGTGGTCCTGGCTACCGGGCACCGCGACCATGATACCGCCAACAACGGGCCCAAGAACCTCGCCGCCTTCTGCCAGCGCTGCCATATGAACCACGATCGCCCTGAGCATCAACGCCGTCGCTGGTATACCTTGTTCAGACGCAGAGCTTTAGGCGATCTTTTCCGCGGTCCGTACCAGAATAGCTGAGACGGGTTTTGCAGCGCCCGGCTTTAATCCAGCCCACCGCGTGTCCCCTGGCACGTCAAGAATGAAATAGGCTCCCCATATTGGTTTCAGACAGAGAGAAACGAGCCAGAGACTTGGTTCGTGCTGCAAAGGAGCTCGTAAGCCTTAATGAAGACCCGTATCGCCGCCCTCGCCACCGCCCTTGTCCTTGGCGTTGCTCCGATCTCGTCCGCCATGGCCTATGACAGCCCCTCCCGCTACACGTCGTTCGCACCCTACGATGTCGAGACCACGGGCTCGGTCAACGATATGCGCCGTCCCCCGGCCTATCTCGGTTGCCCGATGAGCTCGGCCGCCGAGGGCAACGCCAACCAGCAGAACTTCCCCACCCAGCAGTACGGCCAGACCTCGGGCGGAAACCGCTGCTGATCGGAGGGACCCCCGGATGCTGCTGAAAGGCTTCTCCTACGCGATGATCGCTGCCTTCGCAGGTGGCGTCGTCTTCACGATCGTCGGCTCGGCCAACGCCTTCCTGAGCCTGCAAGGGTCTAGCCTTACGGATATGCCTCTGAGACCCGCCCAGCCCCTGGCTGCGGCGGGTCTTTTGCGACGCTTGAGGGTGTCGCTGTGCGGTATGCTTCGCGTGACGGTTAACGGCTCGTAAACGAATTGGTAGGCATCTCGAATTCAGCGGCTCTGGTGCGCCCAGGCCACACTTCGAAAGGGCCTAAGAGATGATCACGGTGACCTTCCTCGGCATGATGACGGCAGCCCTGACCGCGGCAGTGGCTGGAGCGATCAGCGACCCCAGCGCCCGATAATCAGCCAACCTCTCGGGCTCTGAAATCCTGACGGTCCAGCCAAAGACGCGCGTCCAACTACTTATGTGGCCGCCCCGCTACGGCGGATATTTCTCACGCATTCGGGCAGTCGGGGCCCTCACATCGGCATAGTTGGTCGATCAGAAAGAGGCCGCACGCCTCCCCTGGTCCCGTCCGATGTCACGCACCCGCTCTGTCTTACGCCAGCACCGCGAGGTCGCCGCCGTGGTTGCCACCTACGGGATGTTCCTGGGCGGCATTCTGGTGCTTGCGTGGGCGATGGCCTGACCTGTCGCAGTAAGTGTCATAGGCCGAGGCGATCTTAAAAGAGTCCGTGGGTCGGTACGAGGCCTTGCTGCATCGCAAAGCAGGTATCCGCGGCTGGGAGCCGCGCTGCCCCAGGTGGTGCTGCTGGGCTCGCTAAGATAGACCCGCCGCCCCAGCATGGATGGGGTAGGGGACGGAATGAGCGACCAGCGCAACGCCGATTTCCTTGCCGTGGTCATCGAGAATGCGGAGCTACGCCAGCAACTCGCGGACGTTCAGGACCAATGCGTCGAGCTGGCAGTCGACGCGGGTGAACAGCACGCCGAGAACGAGGCCCTGCGTATCCAACTGGCGCAGGCCGAGCGCGAGCGCGATGCTTGGCGCGCAGAGGCCGAACAGGGTCGGCGTAGGGGCTGATCGTTAGGGAGACCGTACCATTCGACTACCGGTCCGACTGATCGAGACTCGTGAAACCTGCCGCTTCCAGCGCGAGGTTGGAGGCCGGACCCCCAACGTCTACGGCATCACGTGCCGGGCCAAGCTCGACACCACGGGTGGCCCTGAACCCGCGGGGCTGCCGTCGAGGACCTGAGCCATGTGCAACCTCTACAGCCTGGTCACGCCCCAGGCCGAGATCCGCGCTTCCTTCGGCGTGTCGGTCGATCGCACCGGCAACCTGCCGCCGCTGCCGGGCAGCTTCGGCTCGCATCGGCCTCTTCGCGTCCGTGAGGCAACGGATGGTGAAAGAGAATTGTAGGAGACTGACATGACAGGCCAGGTACAGCGCCCTCAGTCACGATTGGCCCTGGCTCTGATGGTGGCCTTCGGGATCCTCATCGCGGGCTTCGGGACGATCGGCTGGCGTTGGTACAGCTACGTGACAGCCGGTGCGTCGCCCTACGATGAAGTGGGCATCGAGGTGAACCGGCGCCTGCCCGAGTCTCTTCGCTCATGGGGCTGCGAGCGCATAAAGGATAGGTTTCCTCGCTCAGTTCCGCCCTATGGCTGTCAGCCGGGGCAGATCTGACATGGAAACGTGCTAGCAGCGCGTACCAGCCGCGCGGCTTCGGATTGCGCGAGGCCTGTAATCGGAACAGCCATGTACGCTCCTCGACTTCTCGCCAGCCTCTGCCTTGGTGTCGTTCTGCCTTTCGCAGCGATGGCTCAGCCTGCACCTTCATCGACGCCGCCAGTCACCGTATCTGATCCGGCCACCTTGAAAGCGGCTCGGGAAGTGGTCACCCAGATGCAAGGCGATCGAACCGCACTCCTGAGCGCGATCGCGGCCCCCATGGTTGGGATGATGCAGCAGATCGGGATCAAGCAGCAGGACCAGGCACAGGCCCTCGTTCAGGAGGTCGTGATGCCGACCCTGACCGCGCACTACGACGAACTCCTCGACATCCAGGCTCGCAGCTTCGCGTCAGCCCTCGGCAAGGACGATCTACAGGCGATCGCGGCGTTCTACGCGACACCGGCCGGCAAGCGACTGGTCACGGTGCAGCCGCAGCTTGCCCAGGCGCAATTGGCTGGAACGCAGCAGTGGATGCAGTCCGTGATGCCCGAGATGCAGGGCAAGCTGACCAAGGCGATCCAGGCACACGGTTGGACTACGGGCGGCCAGCCAAAGGCGCGCTGATAGCGCAAAGCCGGCCGTCGGGATCAAAGAGGAATGCACCATGTCGAGCGATGACAGCGGCGCTCAGGATCGTCGCGAAACGAAAGCCGCCAAACATCTGGAACGGGCTCGCGCCGGGGGCGAGGCCCCAGCCGATTACGACGCGACCCAGCAGGCCACCGAGGACAAGACGGCGCGTCTCAAAACTCTTCGGCTTGCAAAGGAGAAAGCTGACAAAGGTTTGTAGCGTCGTATGCTTTCGTGAGCCGTCGTAGCGGCGAGGGTTTGCGCTGCGTCCATAGGCTCTTAATGGCACCAGGGTGCCGCCCCGCACCAGCGCATTGATCTCTGGTCGATCGAGCCAGTCGCTTCCGGCTCGCTCTGGTCTGATACAGCGACGATCGGCTGGCCTGTCCGGTTCGCATCGACGAGCCGCGAGCCAACGAACCCGCCCAGAGCAAGAGCGAAGAGCCACAGGATCAACCGGCCGGTCTTCTTCATCGAGCGCTTGGTCATACGGCCGAGCGTGCGACGGTCGCGGTTATCAGAACCCTAACGGGCTCGACGCGGCTCGCAGTCCACGTCGCCGAGTCTCAGGACGCGGAGAAACGAAAGCGCCCCGAGGATCTCTCCTCGAGGCGCGTGACGACGAAAGCGGCCAGATGATCGGGGCTGGGGACGCTCAGGCCGAACCGAAAAGTCCC
>NZ_LMRM01000036.1:0-16878 GCF_001426045.1 Methylobacterium sp. Leaf94 | reverse complement strand
TCGATCACTGCTGCGATGCCTGGAACAAAATCATCGCCCAACCCTGGCGCCTCATGTCCATCGGACTGCGCCGATGGGCCCATGCGTTCTGATCAGTGAGGATTGGTATTAGCTGCTCTCATCGGCAAGGTTGAAAATGCGATGAAGCAGCCAAGATCCGCGAGCCATACAGAGGCGCTCCAGCACCCTCTGTGAGCCCGGCTACCCAAGCAGGAAGATCGAGGGCAACCTGCTTCTCGCCGCATCGCACCAAGCGATGCGGCACTGCTCGTTCCGCATCTCGTCCGCCGCTTACATGTTAGAAACCGATAGCTTCTCGGGCTTGAGCCGTTCCCATCCGCCTCATACTCTGCTCTAATGCTGATTAAGCAGAACGGAGCCCGGCTATGGCAGTTCTACGCAATTTTCGCGTACAGGTAGACAGCGAGTCTACAGTGCTCGCTTTCGTATTCTCCGTCATTGCGGCTAGCTGCGCCGTAGTGGTGTACGGGGTGCTCTGGCAGTAGACAGGCAGAGACAGTCTCTGAGGGCGTCAGGCCGTTGCGTGATGCCGGCGTTGCTGTCGGCTGAACCTCCAACCCTCGGTCACTTCCTTGCGTCTTTGAGTAGGGGTTGATTGCTTGGCTGACATCCAGGCGAGAGCTTGAATATGTTTCGCTGGAAGCAGGCTTGCACCTCAGGTCCACCCGGACGCAAAGCTCCTGGCGTTGCCGCCGGCGGCAACGGGATGGGTACACAGAGTTGCCAGCGCAACATTTTTGCATGAGAGGGAATTGCAATTTATCCCAACACTCAAGTCGTCACAAATAATCAGGCATTTTTGTGGTAGGATGCTACAGTTCCGGCCGCTATGGATCGGCTTAATACTTTTGATGTGATCACCCGGCAATCGGCGGAGGGCTTATCATGAAGTACGTCCTGGTCGCTTTCGGTCTCTTCGTGGGCCTGCTTGCATACGTCCCCACGGAGGCGAATGCCGTCGTCTGCGCTCGTGGCGTCTATCGGGCCGGCTGCGTCGGCCCTCGTGGCTCGGTCGTCGTTCGGCGCGGATACTACGGGCCGCGGGCAGTGGGGGTTGTCCGGCATGGATATTATGGCCCGCGGGCGGTAGGGGTTGTCCGGCGCGGATACTACGGGCCGCGGGCAGTTGGTGTGCGGCGCTTCCGACGCTGGTGACACCCGTCACCGCTTCTCCACCCTCCGCGTGAGAGTAGGGCCGGCGGTAAGGGCAACATTCGTTGGTTTCGAGCCCGACGCTTCACACGTCAGGATCACGGTTGCTTGAAGCCTTTGGCTTTACCCGCCAGGAAGTCCTGTGCGGGAGGAACCGCCGGCGGTCTACCTGCTTTGGGCTTCCAGGTCTTGCTCAAGCGTGACAGGCGAGTACGGACGGCCGCCTTTAAGCACTCCGCGAGCGCTTGAGACAGATGCCATTCGGGAACCTTCATCGGCATCGAGCCGGGTCTTAGGTTGACGCAAGGAGCGATCCCGGTGCGTGCTGACCCAATTGGGGGAGGCTGCATGGGTCAACCGTCACGAAGTGCAGCCGCTTACGGTGCCCTTCTCATCCTTCAGACCACGGTGGCCTCTAGCCTGCTTTGGATGATCCTACCGGTCTTCCGGCGGATGGTCTCGCGCCTCGGAGAGCCGCAGGATCTTGAACCTTGGCGTCACGCGATCATCATCGGCGGCGTTGTCGTCCTACAATCCTGCTATTGAGTGAGGCTTCGTTACGTGCCGCTCTCCGTGCCGTTCCGGAACGTTTTGGTCGGACACCTGCTCCTGTTCTCCAGCCGTGCGAGCTTCTTCTTCGGCGGTGCCTTTTTCTCAGTGGTCTTCTTCAGGCACCTGCCTGAACTCGAGGTGCTCCCGCCGTTCGGTCAGGCTGTGACCAAGGGGATCACGATCATCGCGGTCCTTTTCGCGCTGTTCTGTTACTCGCTGGAACTTGAGCGGCTGGGCAAGGCCATTGAGTAGCCGTCGACTGAACGTCGCTAGGATGCGGGGTCGGGTTGGTCAGTCTGTGTGGACGACACGAGGCGTGGCTTGGAATTGGCCTTCAACTGCGCCTCGGTCACGGCCAGATCGCCGAGGCGCCGGGCGATGGTGGCACGCGCCTGCGCGATAATCCGCTCCAGGAACTGAAAGTGGTCGCGCTCGATCTCGCCCGTTACCAGCCTCTCGAACAGCCACTCCGTGATGTCTTCGAACTCCGCGTCAGCGGCGGAGAGTTGCATGGTGCTGCCGATCTTGGCCAGCCGAACCAGTTCGATCACCCGGCGCAGTTTGGCGCCTTCCTCGTGGCTGCGGCGCAGCCGGCGCCGTGACGCGATCCAGCCCACGAGGGGCGCGAGGATGGCAAAGACCATGACCGCGAGCCAGTAGACGTTGACCGTCTGGTCCAGGAGGCTTTCCTGCTCGCCGTTCAGGTAGGCCAGCGTTCCCGGATGCACGGGGAGCAGTGCGGACCGCTCGGTCTCGGGCGCCTCCATCTGTCCCGCCGCTGGCAGAACGGCGACGAGCTTCGCCTTCGTCGTCAGCATAAGCCGCGTGATCTCACCAGCCACGCGGTCCGGTAGCGAGGCCCGAGAAACGAGCAGGGTGCGGACTGCGAAGGTGTGGATCGCCTCATCCGGTTCGCTCGGCGTTCCCCCGTAGATCCCCTGCTTGATCTCGACTGACTTGTAGGCAGGCACCCGGGCGACGATGGCATCCGTTTCCGCGATGTCGAGGTAAGACGGCTTCGCTTTGAAGCTCTTCCGTATACCGGCGAAGGCGTCCGGGATCGGCCCCGGTCCGACCGGGCCAGAGGTGAGCGCGGCGACGACCCGCTTCGCCTTCAGCGCGGGCCCGAATTCCGCCGCCGGCATCTCGATGAGATCGGCCCCGCGCAGGCCGTAGAATTCACTGAAGGCTCTAAGCAGGCCGGCGTCGAACCCCTTCGCCACGGCGACCTGCTTGCCCGCAAACTCGCTCACGTTCTCAATCTTTGTTTCCGGTGGCAGAAGAACCGCAACCCCGTCCTGCCGAAGCACGAAGATCGTTCGTCCGTTCGCAGCCGCCTCGTCGTCGCTCCTCACGACAGCGAGATCGGCGCGGCCTTCCATGAGAGCCTTTCCGCTCTCGGACAAAGTGTCGGTCGGGATGGGGACCAAGCGGATGAGGGGATGCTCGGCGGATAGATCGCGGATGAAGGCGGCGAGCACCTTCTGCCCGTCGCTTCCGACTGGGCCGGTCGCCAAGGTCAACGTGTATCGGGCGGAGATCAGCACCGGGTAGCGCGTCAGGGTGTAGGCACCAACCGAGATCCCCGCAAAGAGAATGCCCACGACCGCTGCGATCTTGAGGGAGGGCTTCATCGCGCGCGGGTCTGGATGGGTGCGTTGTGGATTGGTCGTATGCGCCAGAATTCTAGGACCGAGACTGCCCCGACCGCATAGGCGGAGGCCCATAGAACGTTGGCAAGCCGCGTGATGAAGGCTTCGCTGCTCCCGCCCGGCAACGGTGTCATCCCGAGGCCCAGCAGCAGGATGAAGGTTGTGAGAGCGATGACGTAAACCGGCGCACGCTGGCCGGCGGTCGCGATGCGGCCTGCGAAGGCGAGGGTTGCCGCAAAGCACACCACCACGAAGAACGGGTAGGTCTCGTTCAGCAGGATCAAGTTGTAGACGACAGCCGCCGCCAAACCGCCGATGAAGTTGCCGAGGATTAGCCCCAACGCCGCGCGCTGCCCCTGTTGGGGATCATGCTGACGGAGCAGGTTCACGATCACGATCAGCACGACGACAGCGAGTTCCGACGCCACGAGAACGAACCCTGTCAGGACCGGCAGCAGGACGAGCGTGTTCAGAAGCGCGTCCCGTGCCGCCTCAGGCGGGCCGGGAGCATTCGCGGCGCCGGCTGGCACCTGAGGTGCGGTATCGGTCGCGTCTCCGGGGAATGCCGCGAACGCGACCCAGGCCGCCATCACCGCCACGAAGCCTGCAGAGGCGAGCGCACCAGCAAATCCCACGGCAGCGTCGGGCGAGGCGACGGCAAGGACGGGCAGGGAGACCACCGAGGTCTGGACGAGGAGCGTCACGAGGTTCGGTGCGCCCCTCAGGTGAGCGTAGAATGACAGGTAGAGTAGCAGCGCGAAGGTAAGGAGCAGGGCGGCTGGGTGGCTGAGGAGTGACGTCGTGATCGCGAGGACCGCTCCCATCGATAGTCCGATCAGAACGACGAGGAAGAGGCCCTGGGTCAGGCCTGGGGGCTGCCGCAGCTTCGTGAGCATCTGCGCCGTCAGCAGAGGTGCTAGGAACGTGGCGTCCCACCCGAGCGCCTCGACGAGCGCGAAGCACGCGGTCACACCGAAGGCGAGACGGAGCGCGGTGCGGCGTACTCCTACAGGCTCTGGGTCGCTCGTCAGGTCAGTGGACATAGGTCAGGAGCGCAACGAGCCGCATCCGAAAGCGGCCGATGGCATTCATGATGGCATTGTCGCTGGGATAGACCATGACGCTCGCCTGCGAGCCGACCCGCAGGGGACGGGTTTCCCGGTCGAACTCGATGCGCACTGGCATGGGCTGGGGCGTTCTGATCCAGCCGCTCTGGCTGCGCGGGCTTGGCAAGCCGGTGCGCACATCGACGCTGCGGTTTCCGACGCCGTAGCCGAGGGCCCCGACCTTTCCCGCCAGTACCCGCCCTGGGAGGATGTCGAGCACAATCTCGACGGGATCGCCGACCTTGATGCTCTCAAGACTGTTCTCCCGGAACGCAGCCTCGATCCAGACCTCGCGCAAGTCGATGTAGGTCATGGCGGCCTCGCCCTTGCCGAGCACCTGACCGACCGCAAGCGAGAGATTGGTGACGCCGCCGTCGGAGGGAGCAACGATCGTAGTGCGTGTCAGGTCGAAGTTCGCTTGCTCCAGCGCGCCCATGGCCTCTCTGATCTGGGGATTGTCCTTGCCCTGAGGCCCAAGGGTCTGCTGGGCCTTCTCGACCTCGGCTTGCGCCTGAGACACGACTGCCTCGGCGGATTCGAGAGTCGTCTGCGCCTGCTGCTGGCGGGCTTGGGCGTAGACGCCCTTCCTGACCAACTCGAAGATGCGCGCCGTCTGCTCGCGCGCATTCTCCCGCTTGGAAACCGCGTCGGCGAGCTTGGCCTGGGCAGAGGCCACGGCCGCCGTCGAAGCACCGATGGACTGCCCAGCCGCTTCGAGCTTCGCTTCGGCGCGGCGGACGGCAAGTGCGTAGGCGTCTGGATCAATGCGGAACAGAACGGTGCCGGCATTCACGCGCTGGTCGGTCCGGACGCCGACCTCGGTGACCTTGCCGGCGACTTCCGGGGCGATCCGCACGAGGTAGGCCTGGACCAGACCCTGTGCGGTGTAGGGCGTCTCGCGGTCACCAGCGATGCCGTAGGCGAAGAGGATCGCGCCCAGCGCTACGACCACAAGGGTGATGCGGCGCACCGGGTTCTTCCTGGGGCTTTGGCGATGTGCGGGAGGGTCCCGCACAGAGCTGTCGCCCTCGTGATCCTCTGAAATCTGAGCCATGGCTGGAGCGATCTTTTAGTTGAGCTTTCGATAAAGCCGCACGATCGCCTCCTCGGCGACAAGCATCGTCACCACGACCGCGATCAGCGTCACCATCCCGTGGAAGGCGCCCTCGAAACGGACGCTTGTGCCGAACACGACCGTCAGAGCCTCCAGGATCACGAACTTGGAGCCGAACAGGACAAGCCAGGCAAAGAAGAAGCGCGAAAATTTCATGAGAGCGCCGGATCTTGCATTGAAAAAATCGGCAACCCAATGCTCGACGACGATCGTCAGCTTCAGCAAGACCTGCAACAGGATGGCGGCCAGCAGGGAAATCGTGAACGACTCGATGAACACTTTCCCAGAATATTCGACGAACAAATTCAGCACGACGAGGTCGATCAGGATCGCCGTGAAATAACGCAGGAACAATCGCTGATTGTTCGACGGCGCGACGGCCGACACTGGTAGGAGCGTGTCAATTTGCGCTGCCGTGGCCATGCGCGGCTCCCGGATGTTATTCGATATCTTGATATCTGAACATACACGAATACTCGAGGCAAGTGGAAACCGACGTCGCGAATTTTGGCTACGATCTAGATTGGATTGCAAGACCGCAGGCTGGAGACGATCCCTTCCAGACCTGCCCAGCGCCGTAGCGCGATGCCAAAATACGCGATCAAAGACATCCTACTTTGTAGGAAAGTCGCGGCTGCGGTGACGACGTGGGTAAGTTGGCGCCGGAAGGTCTGCTTCAGGGCGAAGGGTCAGGGTCCGCTCCCCACCCGATCCAGCCGTAGAGTGGACGGACCGGGTCCCGACCCTCTAGCGACCTTCGGAACGTCCGCTTCGAGGCTGATGAGGCAGCGACCCGCGACCGAGATGGGTGGTTCGCAGCCGGTCCGCTTTCGGGAAGCAAACCCAGGCGACAGGAAGTTCGGTCGGACCGCGACGCCTGCCGACGTTCCACCGCTAACGCAACAGGAGGCCACGACCCGTCTACGTGGCGCAAAGGCGTGGTGCGCCAACGCGCCGTGACGGGCAAGCCATGTCGCCCGCGGCGGCCTCTCTTTACCGGGAGCCCTGACCGGTCGCCGGACGAACCCTAGGCGGCCTCGCATGCGAGGGCAGGCAGGTCCGCCCCGGCCTCGATCTCGGCCGCCGCGGGCAGGCGCCCGAGTCCGAGCAGGTGCAGGAAGGCGGTGAAGGCCTTTTTGCGGCCGTTGCTGCAGGCGGCGGTCACCCAGTTGCCCGTCGCGTAGTAGGCGATGAAATCGAGGGCGGCGGGGTCGCTCTGCAGGACGACCCGGTCGAAACCCTTGGTGTGGCCGCCGTAATCGAGCCGCTTGTCACCCTGGTTGCGCAGGGTGAAGACCCCGCCCAGCTCCGTGACGGGGACATCATGTCCCGGCAACTCCGGCACCACCGCCCGGCTTCCGGTCGCGACGAGGATCGCGTCGGCCGTCATGGTCCGGCCGTCAGCCAGGGTGATGTCGCGCCGGACGGGATCGACCCGGACGACCTCCCCGGTTATCCGCTCGACCGCGTTGACCTGCGCAAAGTCGGGCTCGATCAGCACCCTCTCCGGCGGGGTCGGCTTGGCCAGGAACTGCTTGGACAGCTTGGTCCGATCGTAGGGCGGGTGCGCCTCGCGGCCGACCATGGTGATGCGGCCGCGATAGCCTTCGCGGCGCAGGGTCTTAATGCGGGCGACGGCTGCGGCACCCGAGCCGACGACGAGCACGCTCGCCACGGTCGCGCCCGCCGACCTCGTCGGCGCCGGCTCCGGCGTGAGGATCGCGACGGCGTCCGCCCCCTCGATGCGGACGGGGTAGCGCGTCAGGGCGTCGAGGGCCGGTGGCTCCTCCAGGCTTCCGTCGGTCAGTGCGAAGGCGGCCTTGTGCCAGTGGCAGTAGAGGCGTCCGCCGCAGATCTCGCCCTTGGCTAGCGGCGCCCCGAGATGCGGGCACTTGGCCTGGAACGCCCGAACGCCGGAGGCGTCGCGCACGAACAGCACCGTCTCGTCCCCGGCCGCCCCCTCCTTCATGCCCTCCATCGGGATCGCGTCGAGGGCGAGGCGGATCTCGGTTCCGGGCATGGCTGGCGTCGCTCCTGGTGAGCGTCAGCGCGCCCGGGCTATCAAATCGCCGAACCCGTTCCAGTCGCGGCGGCGTCGGGCCGTCGACGCCCCCGTCTCACCGGGTGGTGAGACGGGGGCGCGCTGCCGCGTCCGTCGTCAATCAGGCCGCCATCGGCCCCTGACGCCGGTGGCCCTTCACGTCGTACCGGTCGAGCATCATCACCTTGTTCCAGACCCGGACGAAGTCCGCGACGAACCGCTGCTGGCCGTCGCTGCCGGCATAGGCATCGGCGATGTTACGCAGCTGCGCGTTCGACCCGAAGACGAGGTCGTTGCGCGTCGCCTCGAACCTCGCCTGCCCGCTTGCGCGGTCCTTCAGGGCGAAGGTGGTGCCGGCGGCGTCGGCCTTCTCCCAGACCAGGTTCGTGTCGGTTAGGGTCCGGAAGAAGTCCGTCGTCAGCACGCCGACCCGGTCGGTGAAGACGCCCCGGTTCGAGCCGTCGTGGTTGGCGTTCAGAGCCCGCAGGCCGCCGGTCAGCACCACCCATTCCGGCGCGGTCAGCGTCAGCAGGTTGGCCTTGTCGAGGAACATCTCCTCCGGCGACAGGCGCGGCGCCATCGCCCCGAACCCGTCGTCGACGTAGTTGCGGAAGCCGTCCACGACCGGCTTCAGCCACGTGAACATCTCGATGTCGGTGAGCGCCTGAGTGGTGTCGACGCGCCCAGGCGTGAACGGCACGCGCGTCTTGATGCCCGCATCCGAGGCGGCCTTCTCCACAGCAACGCAGCCGGCGAGCACGATGAGGTCGGCGAGCGAGACCTGCTTGCCGTCGTCACGCCCGCCGTTGAACGTGGCCATGACGCTGCGGAGCGCCTCGACCACGGGCGTGGCCCGGCGGTTGACGGCCCAGTCCTTCTGCGGGCTCAGCGCGAGGCGGCCGCCGTTGGCGCCGCCGCGCTTGTCGCTGTCGCGGTATGTCGAGGCTGCCGAGAAGGCGGTGAACGCGAGGTCCGAGACCGACAGACCTTTGGCCAGGATCGCCTGCTTGAGCGTGGCGACCTCGGCCTCGCCCACCGGGGCGTAGGTCGCGTCGGGGATCGGATCCTGCCACAGCAGGCCGTCCTCGATCGTCACCTCCGGGCCGAGGTAGCGGTGCTTGGGACCCATATCGCGGTGGGTGAGCTTGTACCACGCCTTGGAGAAGGCCTGCGTGAAGGCGTCGAAGTCGGCGAGGAACTTCTCGCAGACCTTGCGGTACTCCGGATCGACCTTCAGGGCGATGTCGGAGGTCATCATCATCAGGGGGTGCGACTGCCCCGCGACGTGGGCGTCCGGCGTCCTCGGCGCATTTGGGTCCTTGGGCGTCCATTGCAGGGCGCCGGCCGGGCTCTTGGTCTGCTCCCAGTCGAACTTGAAAAGGTTCTCCAGGTAGGCGTTGTCCCACTGCGTCGGGTCGGGGGTCCAGCTCCCCTCAATGCCGTTGGTCATCGTGTCCTTGCCGGCGCCGGTGCCGTTCGGGTTGTGCCAGCCGAGCCCCATCGCCTCCATCGGCGCCATCTCCGGCGGCGGCCCGATCTCCTTGGCCGGCGTCATGCCGTGGCTCTTGCCGAAGGCGTGGCCGCCGGCGATCAGCGCCACCGTCTCCTCGTCGTTCATGGCCATGCGGGTGAAGGTCACCCGGATGTCGTTGGCCGAGCCCTGCGGATCGCCGTTCGCGTAGGGCCCCTCGGGGTTCACGTAGATCAGCGCCTGGTGGGAGGCGGCGAGCGGGTTCTCCAGGTCGTAGTCGGGGTCGCCGTTCTTTCCGCGCCAGCGCTCGTCGCGGTTGACCATCTCGTCGAAGCTCGCGACGGAGCCCATCTCGACGACCTCAGGCCCCCAATAGGTGGCGTCGTCCGCCTCCCAGGCGTCAAGGCGCCCACCGGCGAAGCCGTAGGTCGGTAGGCCCATGATCTCCAGGGCGCAATTGCCGGTGAGCACCATCAGGTCAGCCCAGGACAGGCCGTTGCCGTACTTGTGCTTGATCGGCTGAAGCAGGCGGCGCGACTTGTCGGTGTTGCCGTTGTCCCACCAGCTCGAGATCGGTGCGAAGCGCTGCATCCCGGTGCCGGCACCGCCGCGCCCGTCGGCGATGCGGTAGGTGCCGGCCGAATGCCAGGCCATGCGGATCATCTGCGGGCCGTAATTGCCGTAATCGGACGGCCACCAGGCCACCGACGAGGTCAGGAACTGCTTGATGTCGCCCTTGAGCGCGTCGAGGTCGATCGCCTGGAAGGCGGCAGCGTAGTCGAAATCCGGCCCGAGCGGATCGGCGGCCAGCCCGTTCTGGTGCAGGAGCTCGACCCTGAGCCGGTGGGGGTACCAGTTCTCCAAAGCCGGACGGCTGCCGAGGGCTCCGCCGATGCGGTCGCCTCCGAACGGGCACTGGCCCGCCATCGGGTAGGAGGCGGTGTCGGTCTTGTCGGTCGTCATCGTGTTCATCAAAATCCTCTCGGCGCAGGACCGGCGTCGGCGGCCCGTCGTGGACGGCGGCGCCAGGCGCGGCGCCCCGCGCGGGACGGACGCGCTTCTACGATCCTGCATCGCGAGCGACATCAGCTGCGGGCCTCGAAAATCAAGGTGCCGCGCCGCCCAAGCGGGCTCGAAGGGCTCCGCCGCGCCTGGGGAGACGCCATCTCACATTTGCGCGAGCCGATCGCGTGCAATTCAAGTTTTCGCCGACGATCGACCGGTCACCGCCCGCAACGGGCCACCGCGACCGCCGTCCCGTCGCGCGTCCTGCGCAGCCGTGATTGGGAGACCGCGCGGGCGCGCGATGGAACGCGGTCTCCGCCGCGGTCGGCACGACACGCAGACGCAGATCGGCCGACACCGGTGAAGGCCTCGCCGGGTGCCTCGCGCGCGAAAACCACAGGGGCTGCCCCGTCGCGACGCGAGCGGGCCTGGCTCAGATGTCCGCCCGCGGACGTCGCCTCCGGAACCCGCACCGGTGGGGCCGGGACGCGTCCGCCCGCTTCACGGCCGGATTAGGCGGAAAAGCCGGCGGTCCGCTACAGGGTGCGAATGGGTGAGAGCGGACGTTGCGACAGCGCCCGCTCCCAACCCTTTGCTGAAGTTGGAAACGTCCGCCTCTAGGCACTTGATGAGGCACACCCGACGATCCTAGCTTCATCATATCGTAGGAGATCCATGCCGGATGAATGCATAACTCATCCGGTCCTTGCCGCAGCAGCCATTCAGGGTTGCCGATGCATACCTGCTGATAGGGATAATCTTCAAATCTTCTTATTTTTTGAAAAGTTCGATTGATTTTTTTTGTCCTATTGCGTCTTACAGCTAAATCTTCCTTCGATATGAGAACGATATAATGACCGAAGTCGAATTGACCCAAGAGGCGGACTACCTTGAGCTAAGTGCCGACATCGTGGCAGCCTACGTTTCCAACAATTCCCTGCCTGTTGGCGAGCTTGGCAAGCTGTTGGTCAGTGTGCACGTGGCCATTCAGGGCCTCGCAGTAGTTAGCTCTATCACTTCGTTGAAAAACAACGTTACGAAGGCTACTTCGGCCCAAATTAAGAAATCCATCAAGCCAGATGGCCTCATCAGCTTCGAGGACGGCAAATCCTACAAAACCTTGCGTCGGCATCTCACTCTGCACGGCCTAACGCCTGAGAGTTACCGCGTGAAACATGGTCTTCCGGCCGACTACCCCATGGTCGCCGCAAGCTACTCGGCGGCGCGTTCCGCACTTGCTCGTTCTTTTGGGCTTGGACAGGCCCAGAAAGGTCCAGGCAAGGATACTCAGGCCAAGGCTGCTGGAGCTAAGGAGACAGTTGCCGAGGCACCAGCCGTCGCAAAGCCGAAGCGTCCAGGACGTCCCCGCAAGGCGATCGCCGCTGGAGGACGCTGAGGGCGGTAGTACGTAGGCTACCGCCCTCCAGGCAGAATTTGCCCCATTAGTGATACCGGGTGCTATGCCTGCTCCGTGCTATGTTTTGCCAAGGCGCGATCGGCAACGCAGCCCGTGGGAGAACGGCTAGTGCGAGAGCTTCAAGGCGAAGCTCCGGGACGAACTTCTCAACGGCGAGGTGTTCTACATCCTCAAGGAAGCCAGCGTCGTGATCGAGCAATGGCGAAGGCACTATAACAACATCCGGCCGCATTCGTCGCTCGGATACCAGCCACCTGCGCCGGAGGTCGTCATCTGGCCCACGAAACCGAGCGGATCAGTGCCGTCCGCTCGCCCTGCCATCGCCACCCGACCGACGATGCACTAACTTCGAACCTGGGCCACCGAATGGGGGCAGGCCACTTGGCGATATCGCTGGGCCCGCTTGCGCTTGGGCAGCTTGGACTTGATCGACAACCCCTCGTTGCGGTAGATCCGGTAGGTGTGCTTAAGGTTCAACTTTCAGCCCTCCCGTCGCAACAGGATGTGCAGCCGTTGGTAGCCGTAGCGGACCCGTGCGGCAGCCAACTCATTCAATTGCATCCGCAGCGCGACCTGCGGATCAGAGCGCTTGGTATATCGCTGGGATGAACGGCCGAAGCTGGTGGCCAGACAGGCCCGGCGCTCGCTGATCCCATAGGCCGCCTGCAGGTGACCGGCGACCTCACGGCGAACGGCAGGCCTTACCACTTTCGCTTGAGCACGTCCTGCAGCATCGAGCGGTCCAGCGTCAGGTCTGCGACCAACCGCTTGAGCTTGCCGTTTTTATCCTCCGGCTGCTTCAACCGCCGGACCTTAGGCACGCCCATGCCGACGAACAGCTTCTTCCAGTGGTAAAACGTCGGCTCGGATACACCCATCCTCCGGCAGACTTCGTCCACCGTCACGCCGTTCTCCGCCTGCCGCAGGGCAAAGGCGATCTGTTTGTTCGCGAAGCGTTTGCGAGGCATGGCATCCTCCCTCCTTCAGGGTTCAGGATGCCCGAAAAACTCGCGCTCAGCGCGGACCAGTTTGCTGGGTCTGTGTCGATCGCCCTGAGCGAACTCGGAAGAGCCTACAGATTTCTTCAGCTTTACTATAGTTTTCAGGTGGCTCACTGCGTTTCCCGTGACAAGCCAGTTCACGTTTTTGCGATTAGAATTTTGCATTCTTTATAAGAATACAACTCTATTAATGCGAGGAGTTCGCGCAACACTCGCGCGAAAGAAGAAAATTCTAGGTTGTGGGTTGCGTTGTTTGGCTGTACGCAATGATTGCCGTTGACGGCTTTGTTTCTTGTGTGAATTGTCATGATCTTGAGGCATTGTCTTATGACCAGAAGAACTCATTCCGGGTATGCCGCTAATAATTGCCTTTCTGGAAGCAATTATGCATTGCGACTCACTGATTCTGCAAAAAGAAGACTGATAAATTCAATGCGTATGGCGCATCGGTGCCTTGGCATGAATCGCAAGGCACTTGGGCTCGGGTTGCCTAGCACTAATAGCAGCGTATCAGCGCGCGTGATGTCTGTTGCTGGCGTTACGGTCGCCGCTGGGGCACTCGCCATGGGGTTCCTGCTGCCCTCGACAGCATCCGCGAACGTCTACACACCCGGGAACGGCGGTGGCTGTGGAGCTGTCGGGATTGGACCTGACGGCATCGTTCGTACAACCTCGAACCCTCCCGTCGATGGCAACGGTTCATATTCGAATGTTCTGGGCTGCGGTGCGAGCGGGGGCAATGTGCTGGGAGCCACCGCCCTTGGCAGCTATTCTTCGGTCACCGGCGATGGTGGTCTAGCCGTCGGTTTCGGTTCGACCGCAGCGTTGCGTGCTGCCGCTTTCGGTCTTAACGCCACCGCCACCGGTACAAACTCTCTCGCGCTCGGTAATCGCGACACGGCAGCTCAGGGCGGCGCTACCACGCCGGCCGCGGCAGCTCCGGCGTCCGCCAGTGGCATCCGCGCGATCGCGATCGGCACGGGTTCGGCCGCAGCCGGCGTCTCGTCGGTCGCGCTGGGCGATTTAGCGACGGCCTCCGGCACGAACAATCTCGCGATCGGTACGGGCGCTAGCGCTGCCGCAGGCGGCCAACCCGGATCTACGGCAACGGCGATCGGCTTCAATGCGAGGTCGACAGGGGGCACTGCGTTGGGCTTCGGCGCCGTTGCATTTGACGCTTCGACGGCGCTCGGCTCCGGCGCGCAGGCTACCGGCCTCAATGCACTTGCCATCGGTATTCGAGCCGACTTTCCGACAGTTGCCTCGGGCGACGGGTCCATCGCCGTGGGCAATGCGACCAATGCCACTGGCCAGACCTCGATCGCGATCGGTCGCCAGTCGCAATCGACGGCCAACGGAGCGATCGCCCTTGGCCAAAGCGCGAACGCGAGCGGGATCGGTGCGCTGGCACTGGGCGGCGCCACAGGCGGCTTCGGCTCGACGGGCGCTACGCAAGCGACGGGGGCCGCATCCATCGCGTTGGGCGCCGGCGACACGACAGCGGAAGGCGGTGCGACGACGCCGATAGCGACCGTTGGTGCTGCCGCATCCGGCATCCGTGCGATCGCCATTGGCACCGGCTCCTCCGCCACCGGCGCGTCCTCAATCGCCATCGGCGACGGGGCTCAGACTGGTACTTTTACTAACGCTCTGGCGATAGGCACCTTGGCCCGGACGGGCTCGTTGAACTCTGTCGCGCTTGGCTTCAATGCGACGACCGGCGCAACGGGTCAGAACGTGGCGATCGGCTCCGGCTCGACCGCCAATGCCGGCACGGCGGCGGGCGGCGCGGTCGCGATCGGTCGCGGCAACACTGCGACGGGCGACGGGGCCGTTGCGCTGGGAGATCCCTCGGTCGCCAACGGACAGGGCGCCATCGCACAGGGCTTCAATTCGATCGCCACCTCCACGGGCACGGCGGCCGGCGTCGCCGCGAACGGCGCGGTCGCGCTCGGTAATACGGCGGTCGCGGCCGGTCAGGGCTCAGTCTCGATAGGTAATACGACGACCGCCGGAAATGCGGGTTCGGTCGCTGTTGGAGACACTGCAACGGTTGCGGCCGCAGCCACCCGCAGCCTGGCGCTGGGCTCAGGCGCCAACGCCAGCGTAGCGAACAGCGTGGCGCTCGGCTCCAATTCGACCACTGCAGCAGGTGTCGGCGTCGCCGGGGCCACCATCGGGGGCACCGCCTACACCTTTGCTGGGGGCACCCCGGCGGGCGTGGTCTCCGTTGGCGGCGTCGGTACGGAGCGCCAGATCCAGAACGTCGCCGCCGGTCGTCTTACCACGACCTCGACCGACGCGGTGAACGGCAGCCAGCTCGCCGCCACCAACACTCAGGTCACCGCCAACACCACCGCCATCACGACCGTTGGTGGGCGGACCGACGCGCTGGGCACATCGGTCGCTACCAACCTTGGTGGCAGTTCGACCTACGATCCGGGCACGGGAGCTGTCTCGGCCCCGAGCTACNGCATGTTGACTGTCAGGGTTCGCTTGCGCAGTTCCGCACCGTACGTGTCTGGTCCGCCTCGGTACGGACCGTTGGTGGGCGGACCGACGCGCTGGGCACATCGGTCGCTACCAACCTTGGTGGCAGTTCGACCTACGATCCGGGCACGGGAGCTGTCTCGGCCCCGAGCTACAACGTCTACGGATCCCCGCAGACCAACGTCGGCAGCGCCATCGCCGCTCTGCAAACCGGCGCGCCGGTGCAGTACTCCACAGCCGCCGGCGTCCCGACCCCGCAGACGCCCAGTAACAACGTCACCCTTGTCGGCGCCGCCNGCCGCTCTGCAAACCGGCGCGCCGGTGCAGTACTCCACAGCCGCCGGCGTCCCGACCCCGCAGACGCCCAGTAACAACGTCACCCTTGTCGGCGCCGCCGCCGGCCCGGTCACCCTGCACAACGTCGCTGCCGGCACTGCCGCCACCGACGCGGTCAACGTCAGCCAGCTGGCCGGCGCCATCGCCGCAAACGACTTCCCCGTCCGCAGCGGCGATGCAGGCCCCTTCACCACCACCGCTACAGGCGTCGGCTCTCTCGCCGTCGGCTCCAACGCCNCCATCGCCGCAAACGACTTCCCCGTCCGCAGCGGCGATGCAGGCCCCTTCACCACCACCGCTACAGGCGTCGGCTCTCTCGCCGTCGGCTCCAACGCCGCCGCCGCCGCCGGTTCGACGGTGGTCGGCAACGGCGCCACCGACAACGGTGCCATCAACGCCACGGTGCTTGGGAACGGTGCTTCGGTGGCGGCGGGCCTCGCTGGCTCCAACGTCGCCATCGGTCAGGGTTCGACCGTTAGCGCCGCAGCGGTTCCGGTCGCCGGGGCCACCATCGGCGGTACCGCCTACACCTTCGCCGGAGCGACCCCGGCAGGCGCGGTCTCGTTCGGCGCTGTCGGTACCGAGCGGCAACTTCAGAACGTCGCGGCTGGCCGTCTTACGGCGACCTCCACCGATGCCGTGAACGGCTCCCAGCTCTTCGCCACCAACCAGGCGGTGACGGCAGTAGGCGCCCAGAGTTCTGCGCTTGGAACCTCGGTCGCCAACAACCTCGGTGGCGGTTCGACCTACGATCCGGCTGCGGGCACGGTCTCCGCACCGACCTATAACGTCTACGGATCACCGCAGACCAACGTCGGCAGCGCCATCACCGCTCTGCAAACCGGCGCGCCGGTGCAGTACTCCACAGCCGCCGGCGTCCCGACCCCGCAGACGCCCAGTAACAACGTCACCCTTGTCGGCGCCGCCGCCGGCCCGGTCACCCTACACAATGTCGCTGCCGGCACAGCCGCCACCGACGCGGTCAACGTCAGCCAGCTGGCCGGCGCCATCGCCGCAAACGACTTCCCCGTCCGCAGCGGCGATGCAGGCCCCTTCACCACCACCGCTACAGGCGTCGGCTCTCTCGCCGTCGGCTCCAACGCCATCGCCTCCGCTGGTTCGACGGTGGTCGGCAACGGCGCCACTGACAACGGTGCCGCCAACGCCACGGTGCTCGGCAACGGTGCCTCGGTGGCAGCCGGTCTCGCCGGCTCCAGCGTCGCCATCGGTCAGGGTTCGACCGTTAGCGCCGCAGCGGTTCCGGTCGCCGGGGCCACCATCGGGGGCACCGCTTACACCTTTGCTGGGGGTACCCCGGCGGGCGTGGTCTCCGTTGGCGGCGTCGGTACGGAGCGCCAGATCCAGAACGTCGCCGCCGGTCGTCTCACCACGACCTCGACCGACGCGGTGAACGGCAGCCAGCTCGCCGCCACCAACACTCAGGTCACCGCCAACACCACCGCCATCACGACCGTTGGTGGGCGGACCGACGCGCTGGGCACATCGGTCGCTACCAACCT
>NZ_LMRM01000035.1:0-20647 GCF_001426045.1 Methylobacterium sp. Leaf94 | reverse complement strand
ATGCATCCAGGAAGGCGTTGTGCGTGAGGGTCGTGTTCTCACCGCGCGAGATGATGAAGTCGACGTAGCCGATTTTGTCGAGCTTCAGACCGTCGAACGTCGAGTGATCGACGGTCAGGTTCTTCGTGCCGGGAAACGCATTGATGGCGTAGTTCCCGACCGAGGCATCGAAGGTCGAGTTCTTGATCGTGACGTTATCGGCCTGCACGTTGATCGAGACACCGCGGAAGTCGTACCCGTCCAGGGTCACGCCTGCCTTGGTGATGACCAGCACGTTCATGGCCTTGTTGTAGTAGACACCATCAGCTGCCTTGAGGCCGGCAAAGCTCTTGAGCTGTGCGTGGGGCTGAAGCGCGCCCACCGCCACGTCGAGGCCGGCGACACTGGTCAAGCCGTTGTTACGGCCAATCCCGAAAAGATCCGAAGCGACATACATGGTTCAGCCCCCGAGCCGATAGCGCATCTTGATTGCGCGCTGCGATCAGTTCTCAGGGCCAAGCTAGGAGTGGGGGTTAAAGCTTTCTTTTAAGCTATGCGTTGGATTCGTTGGATCTCAGTCGACTCCAGGCTTTTGCGCGAAGAAATCGCACAACCTTTCGGTTTGATTACTGCAAAGTTATAGCTCGTACTAAACGACATCTGCCGACGCGCGCAGGGTGCGAACCTGCCTTGGGCGGGGACCGATCGACGGTCGGTTTTCCTGAGAGTCACGCGGACCGTGAACGCCGCTCATCCGATGAGGGGGGGAGGCGCAGCGCGGCCGAGGCCCCGAGATCCTGCCAAACCTCGGGGAGACTGGAGCACGGGCGGCCTGCGAGCACGCGCGTGGGCTCGCAGGCCGTGACGTCTCGAAGGTCTCTCGATCAGGAAGGACCAGGGCGATCTTGGATCACGCGTCTACCTATGCCTCCGGGCCGAGCCGACCTGAGCGATCAGACGATGAAGAGATCGCTCAGCGATATATGGTCGGGTGTGACGTTCTTGAGGATGATCGTATCCGACCCGCCGTTGCCGACCGTGATGATCGTATCGGTGCCGTTGTGGCTCCACAGATTCACCTCTCGGCCCGTCTCGATGATGATCCGGTCTTGATGGGGACCATCCGCGTGGAAGTTGCGGATCACGTCCTGGCCGAAGCCATCGGCGAAGATGAACGTCGCACCGCCATTCGAGCTGGTGAAAACATCGTTGTGCGGCGTGCTTTCAACGGTCGCGAAGGTGCTGAGCTTGCTGACGAATAACGATCCGTCCGGGCGTACGACCTCTTGGAGCCGGATGGCACCATCGGTCTCCGTGATCTGGATGTGCGTGCCGTCGGCCGCGACGTTCATGGCGTAATGCGCGCCGTCGAGGAGCGTCTTGGTTTCGTACGTCAGCACGCCGGCCTTGTCGAAGCGATCCTCCAGGACGATCTTGCCGGTCTGATCATACGCGACGTGGCGGTGAGGGATGCGCGCGCCGACGCTGTCGTCCCACTGATCGACGGTCTTCGACAGGGCTCCGGTCTCGAAGCTATGGACGACCTTCGTGACGGTCCCCGTGAGGTCGTAGGCGACGCGAAGCCCTTCGGTGTCCGACGTGAGCACCTTCAGCGCGGGCGTTTCGTAGGGGCCGAAGTATTCGTCCTGAGAGGTCCAGGAAAAATCCGGGACCCGATCCGTTTCCGGTTCCTGTCCGGGGCTCGGAGACCGGGCATCGATCTCGACCGAACTGTGTTTGATGAACCCGGCGGCATCGTAGTCCCAGGCACGCGAAATGCCGTTCGTGACATCGTCTTGGGAAACGATCCAGCCTTTCTCATTGAAGACAGATACGATGATCGATTTACCCCCCTTGTCATTCAAAGACGTAGAAGTGCCATCCGAAAGATATTTTAGGGTCGAGAGAACTCCCGTTCGAGAGTCGTAGCTGGACCTGAAGGTCTGCCGGCCCAGTTCGTCGACGATGATGCTTTCGACGACCCACGGGCCGTCCTGGAATTCATATTGCCCAGGCGGTAAATCACTGTGCGGCGGAATGGGCGAAACAATTTGTGGCGCTGGCATCTGATTCTCCCTGAGCCTTTAAGCGATCACGGCAGATGCGGAATTTCAATTGCCACCCAGAAACAGCGTTAAAGATCTTTGTTTTCTTGCAAATTTGTCGTTATTGGAATGGTATTTAGACGATTTGACTGTGTCTCCGCGGCACCGATTTCCGCGAAATATGTGCATTTGCCGAGGCAAACATCAGGAACGGATCCAGGGGTACGAGCCGCTGGCGCGACCTGGAAAACAGGAGGACGATCGCGGACCTGACCGGCCGGCTTCGGATCGGGCCGATGGAGAGGATCAGCCAGGATCGACGGGCCCCATCGCTTCAGGCTCGATCCGTCACACCCTAGGCTGGGATCGAACGCCGCGATCGGCCGATGCCGTCGGGCGCTGCCGGTCGAAGCACACGGTCTCTGCAGGCGGCACCACGCGATAGCGAAGGCGTTGCCGATCGTCTAAGACTGCGGACGCAATCGAATTGGCGACGGCTCTCGCCGACTCCTCGGCCCAACCGGCCGAGATTCCCGCCCATGAGGCTCTATGCTGACAAGCGATTCGCGCGCGACGCCGGGAATGCCCTTCGGCAAATTGGCTTCGGGGGATCCGGAAAGTCTTGGTTTCCTGTCTGGCGTTCTTCGTCGCCAGCGTCGGCTCATCGTTCGGGTCGTCCTGATTGCCCTTGCGATCGGCACTCTGATTTTCCTGTTCGCCCCGTCGTCCTACAAGGCGTCCGCAACGGTCCTGGTCGATTTCAAGCGACTGGCCGTCGTCGATGAAGAGTCGAAATCGACGGGCCGTATCGACAGCTCGGCTCTGCTCAGCCAGATCGAAGTCCTAAATTCGACCGGTGTTCTCGAACGGACCGTGATCTCCGAAAAGCTGGACACCGATCCGGACTTCATCGGCTCCCCGTCGATGATCCGGACGCTGTTCGCGGGTCTCGGCCTCGCCGATGACCCGGAAGCCGAGCCCATGGACGTGCGTCGCTCGAGGGCGATCGAGGCATTGCGTAAGGCAACCAGCGTGGAGCGCGCAGAACTGTCCTACGCCATCACCGTCACGGTGACGGCGCGCAGCGGCGAGAAGGCCGCACGCCTCGCGAATGCGCTCGCACAGGCCTACATCGACGATCAGATGGATGCCAAGCGCTTGCCCTCCGAGAAGGCGAGCGCTTGGTTCTCGGAACGCATTACACAGCTCCAGAACGACGCAATTAAAGCGGAACGCGCGGTCACGGACTATCGTCTGAAGAATAACATCGTGACGACGGATGGACATTTTATCGAAGAACAACGTGTCTTCGATTTGAGTCAGGTCGCTTTGAAAGCCCGCTTCGCCCGTGCCGGCGCGGAAGCAAAGGTCGCACAGATCAACGAGATGGCGAGGAACGGCGGGGTGCAGAACGCGCTCGTCGACGAACTTTCGAACATCGTCATCATCCAGCTTCGCAAAGCCTATGCCGACGCGAAGCGCCAGATGGCGGATTTCACCGTCCGGTATGGCGCGACGCACGAAGCGACGATCAAAGCCCGCGCGAAGATGAACGAGCTTCAGAGTTCGCTGAACGACGAGGTCCAGCGCATTCTCGAAGGTGCGCGCAGCGACTTCGCCATCGCGCAGATCAAGGAGCAGAGCGTTCAGAAGGAACTCGCCGACCTGTCGGAGCGATCGCTGTTGGCGCTCGAGGCACGCTTTCAACTCGCGCAGCTCGAGAGTGCGTCGGCGACGGTGAAGACGATCCGCGACACCTTCATGTCGCGGTACGTCGACGGCATAAAGGTCTTCGGTGGAAGCCTGGCGCTGGGCTTGGGGGCGGGCTGCCTGATGGCCGTGGCCCGCGAGGCCTTCTCGCGGCGCCTGCGGTTCCGACGTCAGGTCGAGACGGCCCTCGGCGTGCCCTGCCTCGGCTTTCTCCCGAACGTCGCGCGCGCCGAACCGGCCGCCCTCCACCCGCGCGGCCTGCGCGCGGCCATCGGCGGCTTCGGCCTCGAGACCCTGCGCAGCACCAAGGTCCGGATCGACCTGCGCCGGCAGGACCGGCCCGTGGTCATCGGCGTCGTCTCTGCCGCCATCGGCGAAGGCAAGAGCGTGGTCGCCAGCAGCCTCGCCCAGCTCTGTGCCCAGTCCGGCGCGCCCACGATCCTGGTGGATGCCAACATCCGCCACCCCTCATTGTCGGACCTGCTGGCCTCTGGACGCGAGGCCGGCCTCGCCGAGGTCGTGGCACAGACCGCCCCGATCGCGGCCGCCCTCCGCCCGACCCGGGAGCCGGGCCTGTTCTTCCTGCCGTGCTTCGGCAAGGCCGCGCCGGACCAGCCCGGCGCGATGCTGACGGCCGAGACCCTGCGGTTTCTGTTCGAGAGCCTCAAGACGCAGTACCAGTACGTCGTGGTCGAGCTGCCGGCCATCGGTGCCGTCGCCGATGCCGGTGCGGTCGCCGACCTCATCGACGGCTTCCTCATGGTGGTGCAGTGGGACCACACCCAGACCTACACGCTCGACGACGCCGTCCGCAGCAACCCGGAGATCCGCGACAAGCTGGTGGGCAGCGTGATGAACCGCGCCGACCTCAAGCGCCTCGTCGAACTCGGAGAATCCTCCGTCGTACACAGCGCCGCCTACCATGGGTGACGACAAGCTGGTGGGCAGCGTGATGAACCGCGCCGACCTCAAGCGCCTCGTCGAACTCGGAGAATCCTCCGTCGTACACAGCGCCGCCTACCATGGGTGAAGTGGCGCCGAGCATGAAACAGTCAGGAAATTTGGGAGCCGACATGGGACATACCGGCTCCGGGCCAGTCCGAATTTCGGTCATTATCCCGCACTATCAGGACCTCTCGAATCTCGATCGGTGCCTCACGCAACTCGAAGCCCAGACGATCGGGCGTGATACCTTCGAGATCGTGGTCGCGGACAACATGTCACCGGTTGGCCTCGACGCCCTAGAGGCGGTGGTGGGGCAACGGGGTCGTGTGGTTCTTTCGCGCGAAAAGGGCGCGGGAGCGACACGGAACGTCGGCGTCGCTGCCTCAAACGGCGAGGTACTTGCGTTTATCGACAGCGACTGCAGACCAGACGCGGCCTTCCTCGAGAAGGGAATAGCGACGCTCTCGACCTTCGATATTGCCGGCGGCGCCATCCGGGTGGACGTCGAGGACGTGAACAACCCAACGCCCAGCGAAGCCTTCGAACTCGTCTTCGCCTTTCACAACGAAAGCTACATCAAGAAGAAGCGCTTTTCGGTAACGGCCGCTCTCTTCGTCAGCCGGCGCATCTTCGATGAGGTCGGCCCGTTCCGCAATGACGTCTCCGAGGACGTCGAGTGGTGCCATCGCGCCGGGTCGAAAGGATTGACCTTGGGTTTCGCGAGGGAGGCCGTGGTCGGCCATCCCGCACGGCGTGACTGGAGCGAACTCGAGCGGAAGTGGCGCCGGCTGAACGCAGAGGCCTTCGCACTGACGAAGGTCAAACCCTTCGGACGCCTCCGATGGATCGGCCGGAGTTGGGTCGTTCTGTTGTCAACCGGCGTGCATCTCATTGAGATCTTACGGACGCGTCAGTTGAGCCGGTTCGCCGATCGGCTTGCCGCAATGGGCATTCTCGTGCGGCTACGGTTGCTGCGTCTATTCTGGGCTCACGCGATCTTCCTGGCTCCGCGCCCCTCCAAGCACCCCTGACTGTGGACAGTCTCCGCCGCGCGCCTGCAAAGGTCAGCTTTAAATCATGAGCCGTTAAACTTTTCCAATCATGTTTCTTTCCTGAACTTGTACGGACCGCGCGCCACGATTGTTAAATTGGCTGCCGAAATTGAGGTGTGCCCTGACGGCCACGAATCCATCTAATGTCGATCGATCAGTTGGATTCGACTCGACCTCACCACAATTCCAATCGTAACCAATCGTCGCTCTGAGCGTCATAGAAGGTGAACGACGTAGTGCTATCAGGTCGCAAGCTGGGGGTCCTTTTCAGGACGGTAGGTCTGGCAGCGCTCCTCGCCGGGTGCACGGAGTCGTTTCCGACGTCTGGTCCCAAAATAACTGGCGACGCGACGATTCCAACCAATCCGCAGGACCTGCTCCCGCATGCGATGATTGATGCGACGCCCGCGGTTGCGACGCTCGCGGCGAGTGACGCCAGCGGCGAAGGCACACTGGGTTCCTTCACTTCGCGCGGCGGCGCGACGGAGATCCG
Source organism: Methylobacterium sp. Leaf94 (assembly GCF_001426045.1). NCBI lineage: Bacteria > Pseudomonadati > Pseudomonadota > Alphaproteobacteria > Hyphomicrobiales > Methylobacteriaceae > Methylobacterium > Methylobacterium sp. Leaf94. Next base: position 14,423 of record NZ_LMRM01000035.1, on the reverse strand, counting down.
CCTCGGCATCGGCGATACGGTCGGTGTCACCATCTTCGAGGCATCGGCAGGCGGGCTGTTCATTCCGACCGAGGCCGGCGCCCGAGCCGGCAACTTCGTTGCATTGCCGGATCAGCAGGTCGACCGTCGCGGTACCATTTCGGTTCCCTACGCGGGTCTGATCCCAGCGGCCGGGCGACGCGCTCCGGAGGTTCAGGCAGAAATCGAGCAGCGCTTGCGCAACCGTGCGATCGAGCCGCAAGCTGTCGTCTCACTGAAGGATCAGAAAGCAACGCTGGTCAGTGTTTTGGGAGAGGTGAATCTTCCCGCCCGCCTTCCGGTTAATCCCTCTGGCGAACGCGTGCTGGATGTCATCGCTCGTGCAGGCGGGCCGAAGGGAACGGGCTATCAGAGCTTCGTTACCCTTCAGCGTGGACCGCGCAAGCGGACCGTCTACTTCAACAAGCTGGTGAATGATCCGACCAACAACGTCTACGTTCAGCCCGGGGATGTGGTTTACGTCTACACCGAAAACCGGTCGTTCGTCGTGCTGGGAGCGACCGGACTCAACGGCAAGTACAATTTCGAAGCCGAGGTGACCACTGCGTCAGAAGCCTTGGGTCGATCCGGTGGCTTGCTTGACGAACGGGCGAATCCGCAAATGGTATTCATTTATCGCCTGGAGTCTCGGAAAGTTGCTTCCAGCCTGGGCATCGATCTCTCAGCATGGGCGGAAGATCGGATCCCTGTGATTTATCGCTTCGACCTCCGTGCGGAAGACGGCTTTTTTACGCTGCGGAAGTTCCTTGTCCGCGACAAGGACGTTCTCTACGTAGCGAATGCCGATGCCGTCGAGTTCACGAAGGTTCTCAATGTTCTGAGGACGGGCGTCGCAACGGTGAATGAGTCGAACGTTGCGCGCTACAATTTGGGTACGCTACGGTAAATTCTCTTCGCCCTCAGGCTGGATGGGCCACTGCGAGATAGAACTGGCGAGCTATCGCGCCGACATGTGACCGGGCAATCGAGGGGTCTTGGTGCTGATGCGGACCGATCCAGAGATCACCGAACCAGGACCGGCAGCCCGATCGACAAGCCGATCCCGTTCATCCCTGGCGCAGCCCTTTCGCGCGTTCTCATTTGGCTAAAAAATTAGTAAAGGTCCGACCAGATCTGACAGCAAGAAATCGCAGCGCCCCCGAGGCTTGTGCGATCTCGGCCGACGTTATCGGCCGCCAACGATCTTGATTTAACTCCGCGCGCGCTGACGACATCGGATGCTGGCGTCTTCTATTGGACGCCTTGAAAATATCCGTAAACTTGTCCTCCGATTTCGAGGTCGCGAATGTATGCGGCATTAGGCAGTTACGCAAAATAATGAGAGAAATGTAATCTGTGAGAGATGCCGAGCCGGCAATCGCGGCGACGAGCATGTCTTATCTCAGCTATGCCAAGGCGTTGAGCGGTTTGACTTAATCCAAGACTGGAACGGCATCGATCTGATCGAGATTCCGAACACATCTGCCGATTGCACAAAACTCTTATATTTGACATATAATTCCTGTTTCCTTGTTTACAGGGACCGCTTACTGTTAATCAGCGGACGCACGCGATACATGTTCACCACCGATGAGGGACGCGAGATCCAATGCGCATTACGATGATCGGTTCAGGCTATGTGGGCCTTGTCTCTGGGACGTGCTTTGCTGATTTCGGTCACCAGATCGTCTGCGTCGACAAGGATCCCTCGAAGATCGAAGCTCTGAACGCGGGCAGAATACCGATCTATGAACCAGGTCTCGATGCCCTGGTCGCTGAGAACGTTCGGCAAAATCGTCTTCGTTTCACCACCGAGGTGGCATCGGCGGTGGCCGGTGCCGATGCGGTCTTCATCGCGGTTGGTACGCCCTCGCGCCGCGGCGATGGATTTGCCGATCTGTCCTATGTCTTCGCGGCCGCACGCGAGATCGCCCAATCCCTGACCGGGTTCACCGTGGTGGTCACCAAGTCGACGGTCCCGGTCGGCACCGGCGACGAGGTCGAGCGGATCATTCGTGAGGTACGCCCGGACGCCGAGTTTGCGGTGGTGTCGAACCCGGAATTCCTCCGTGAGGGGGCTGCCATTGAGGACTTCAAGCGTCCCGACAGAATCGTCATCGGCACCGAGGACGCGCGCGCGACGCAAGTGATGCAGGACGTCTACCGGCCCCTCTACCTGAACCAAGCTCCGATCCTGTTCACCGGACGTCGGACGGCCGAACTGACGAAATACGCTGCGAACGCCTTTCTCGCGACCAAGATCACCTTCATCAACGAGATCGCCGACCTCTGTGAGCAGGTCGGTGCGAACGTTCAGGAGGTCGCGCGCGGGATCGGCCTCGACAATCGCATCGGCGCGAAGTTCCTCCATGCCGGTCCCGGCTACGGGGGATCGTGTTTCCCCAAAGATACGTTGGCGCTGGTCAAGACGGCGCAGGATTCGGGCACGCCCGTGCGACTCGTCGAAACGGTGGTCTCGGTCAACGACCAGCGCAAGCGCGCGATGGCCCGAAAGGTCGTGACAGCCTGCGATGGCTCGGTGCGCGGTAAAACCATCGCGGTCCTTGGACTGACCTTCAAGCCCAACACCGACGATATGCGGGATGCCCCCTCGCTCTCGATCATCACGGGTCTGCAGGATGGCGGTGCCAAGATCGTCGCCTACGATCCGGAGGGCATCGAGCAGGCCCGCCTCGTCCTCTCGGACGTCACCTATGCGGAGGACGCCTATGCCTGTGCAGAGGGTGCCGACGCGCTGGTGATCGTCACCGAGTGGAATGCTTTCCGTGCCCTGGATTTCAAGCGCCTTCGGGCCACGATGACGAGCCCAGTCCTCGTCGACCTTCGCAACGTCTACAGGGCGGCAGAGGTGGAGCGGCACGGATTTCGTTACTCGGGCATCGGCCAAATCAGTGGCGGGGCCGAAACACCGTTCCTCGACCTCAAGTCGACCTGAGCAGGGTTTCCTTGTCAGCGCTCCAGGAAGCGAGGGTCCCTCAACGCGGAGACGGACGACAATGAGGAGCCGGCCCAGCGAAGAGACGATCCTCCGCATCCTGAAGGCGCGGACGGCCGTGCTGCCGGTGGCGGAGATCTGCCGCCGCCCCGGCATCAACGACGCGACGTTCTATGCATGGCGCTCGCGCGACGGCAGTATGGAGGTTGCGCATCCGCGTCGCCCGAAGACGCTCGACGAGGTGACTCGCGAGCTCGGGAAGGTCCTGACCGAAGCGATGCGCCATGGTGCGACGCTGCGCGAGGCTTTGGAAAAACCTTCTGAGGCTCAGCGCACGCAGAACAGCCGTGAGCTGGGCCCAGCGACGAGAAGGGCTATTCGCAGCGTCGCGCCTGCGGGCTGATTGGCCTTGAGCCGAAGGCGTACTGCCACGCCTCGGTCCGCGGCGACGATGGGATCACGCGGGCACACCTGCGCAGGCAGGCAGGCTGGTCGGCGTCGTCGCTTCGGCTACCGGCGCCGGCCGCCCTGCCACAGGAGCCGAACTCGCGCCAGCGCTCCGACGTCGTCTCCACGAGTTCCTGAACGCGCATCTGTTCGGGAGCCTGCTGCCCCCCACCAGCCTCGGCGGCCTCACCCCGAACGCGTTCGCAAGGCGGTCCCGACGGGACCAGAACGAACGGACTTCCTTATGAATGGGGCAAACAGGGGCACGGTCAGCTCTTGGTCGCCGAAGTTAGTACCCCGTCCGCGTGTTCACCGGCGCTGCGATGGTCGACGCCCGGCACGTCGGCAGTTCAAGCTGCCGGCAACCGGACGTCCTGGCAACGCGTCAGGAGTTCGGTCTCTTCGGCGCGTCCGAACTGCATTTCGGAGGCGCCGTCCCGCTCCTCGGCAAATGGGATATGTCCATTCCATCCTCAGAAATATCGGCTTAGCTTTTCTGTCAGCTGCATCGGATCGGAACCACGATTTGCGTGGCGGATCCGCCGTCACCGAGATCAAATCCGGACGCATTCCCCTCAAGACGGTCCGGCTTACAGAAGTGGCCTCGGGTGGGCCCTTGGCGTTTACGGGCTTGGTCGCTCACCGTCCGGCGGGACGTTGCGCCCCCCCGCGCAAGGCCGGTCCCAGGAATCGACGGCCCGCCCTTGGTGCTCCGACCGACCTTGGCGTATGCCGCCAGGGTATCGCGAAGCGGGAGCGGCGTTGGAACAGGCATTGCTCTCATGGATCGGCGCCCTGACGTCGATCCGGACCGAGGTCTTCTGGGTCCTCGGTGCCACCCTCTCGGGCCTCGTCAGCATCCATGTCCTCCTGCGCAAGCGGGAGGTCGGGGCGGCCATCGGCTGGATCGGCCTGGTCTGGCTGGCCCCCCTCTTCGGCAGCGCGCTCTATGCCCTGCTCGGGGTCAATCGGGTCACCCGACGGGCGCAGAAGCTCGGCATCAAGCCCTCTCAAGCGAGCCCGCGGCGCGTGGGTGGCCCGGCGCCGCCTCCCGTTCTGCCGGAGCGGTTCCAGCCACTCGACCAGGCAGTCCGGCGCATCACCAGCCTTCCGCTGGAAGCGGGCAACCGGATCATGCCGCTGCGCAACGGCGATGCGGTCTATCCGGCGATGCTGGCCGCCATTCACGAGGCCCGGCACTCCGTCGCCCTGTCGAGCTACATCTTCCGCAAGGATGAGATCGGCCGAGCCTTCCTCGATGCGCTGGAGGATGCCCATCACCGGGGCGTCGCCGTTCGGGTTCTGGTGGACGGCATCGGCAGCGGCTACTTCTTCGCCGCGGTCTATGGCGGCCTGCGGCGGCGGGGCGTGCCGGTCGGCCGGTTCATGCACTCGGTCCTGCCCTGGCGGATGCCGTTCCTGAACCTGCGCACCCACAAGAAGCTGCTCATCCTCGACGGAACCCTCGCTTTCACGGGCGGCATCAACATCGCCGACGAGAACCGGGTGGCGACCCATCCGCCGGAACCGGTACGCGACGTCCATTTCCGGATCGAGGGGCCGGTCGTGACCCAACTCACGGCGGCCTTCGCCAGCGACTGGGCCTTCGTGATGGACCAGGAGCTGGACGGCCCCGCTTGGTTTCCGCCCCTCGCCGCGCGGGGCGAGACGCAGGCCCGGGTCGTCAGTTCGGGGCCGGACGCGGACCTGCGCAAGATCGAACTCGTGGTGCTCGAGGCGATCACCTGCGCCCGGACCAGCATCCGCCTGATGACGCCCTACTTCCTGCCGAGCGAGGTGCTGGTGAGCGCCCTGTCGCTGGCGGCCCTGCGCGGCCTGACGGTGGACGTCATCATTCCCATGGCCAGCGACCACGCGGTGGTCGACTGGGCGACCCGGGCCCATGTGGACCCCCTCCTGCGCAGCGACGTCCGGATCTGGCTCGACGACCCACCCTTCGACCATGCCAAGCTCCTCGTGATCGACGATGCCTGGTGCTTCATTGGCAGCGCCAACTGGGATACCCGCAGCTTCCGCCTGAATTTCGAGCTGAACGTCGAGGTCTATGATTCCGGGCTCGCCCGACACCTCGACGCGTTCATGCAGGAGAAGATGAGCGTCCGGCTGACGCGCGAGCACCTGTCCCGGCGCGGTCTCCCCGTCCGGCTGCGCGACGCAGGCGTCCGATTACTCCTGCCATACCTTTGATGCGCTCCGGCTCCGCGGTGTCCTTCAGGATGATCTCGTGGGTGGGAGCCAGGTGCACGATGATCGGCCGGTGATCCGAGGCGCCGCGCGGCAGCACGCTGCGCCCGTGGCAGGTCAATCCGCGCACGAGGCAGCGGTCGAGCCGCAGGGGCACCACCCGCGCCATGGCGTGGGTCGGCAGGCGCGGGCCGACGTCGCGGAACCCCGGCAGGAGCGTCGGCCCCACCAGGTTGTAGTCGCCGATGACGGCGGCCCGGTCCGGCAGGCTCTGCTCGATGCAGCGCAACTGCCGCCGGTTGAGCATCTGCCCGTGCGAGAGGTGGACGTTGGCGACGCCGAATTCACCGAGATCGATCACCTGGCTCACCCGGTCGAACATCGCGCCGGCGGGAAGCTCGATGGCCTCCGGGGGGGTGGCGAAGGGCGTCGGGCTCCAGACCGCGAGGCCGTGGATGCGCCCGGGCATCTGGGCCCAGGCGTAGTGGCCGCCGACCTTGGCCTGCAGGGCCTCGATATCCTTGGTCGCCTCCTGCATCAGCACGAGGTCGGGCTGCTCGCGCTCGATCAGCGTCGCGATTCCGGCGACATTCGCGCCGACCCGCCGCAGGAGGTTCCAGCTGACGATCTTGCGGAGCCCGGGGCGGTCTTGGCCCGGGCGCCCGTGGGAGGTCTGGAGGGCACGGGCGGTCAGGCGCGCGAGGCGGCGATCGTTCAGCATCGGCACATAGGTGGGTCAGGCACGCCCGGCGGAAAGCCCGGGCCGGGACGCGGTCATGGGCTTTTGCGCCTCACGACTCCATGAGCGCGGCCACGTGCGCCGCCGTGGATTCGGCGAGCCCCTTCAGATCGTAGCCGCCCTCCAGCAGGGAAACGATGCGCCCGTCGCAGGTCTGCCCCGCGATCTCCATCACCTGGCGCGTGGCCCAGGCGAAGTCCTCCGCCTCCAGCATCAGGTTGGCCAGGGGATCGCGCCAATGGGCATCGAAGCCCGCCGAGATGATGATCAGGTCGGGCCGGAAATCCACGAGGCGCGGCAGGATGCGCGCGGTGAACGCCTCGCGAAAGCGCTCGCCGTCGGCGCCGGGCTTCAGGGGGGCGTTGACGATGGTGTCGTGGTCGCCGGCCTCCGAGACCGCGCCGGTGCCGGGATACAGCGGCATCTGGTGGGTGGAGCAGAACAGCACCGCGGGGTCGGCCCAGAAGATGTCCTGGGTTCCGTTGCCGTGGTGCACGTCCCAGTCGACGATGGCCACCCGCTCCGCCCCGTAGGCGGCCTTGGCATGGCGGGCCGCGACCGCCGCATTGTTGAACAGGCAGAACCCCATGGCGCGGGTGCGCTCGGCGTGGTGGCCCGGTGGGCGCATGGCCGAGAACGCCGTGCGAGCCTGGCCCGTCATCACCGCGTCGACCCCCTGGACCGCCGCCCCGACCCCGCGCAGGACGCATTCGATGGTGCCGGGCGACAGCACGGTATCGGAATCGACGTGGACCAGTCCCTCGGCGGGGGCGGCCGCCACCATGGCCCGGACCCATTCCTCGGGATGGGCCAGCGCCACGGTCTCCAGGCTCGCGGGTTCCGGCGCCCGGCGGTCGAGGGCCGCGAAGGCCTCCGTCGCGAGGGCATCCTTGACCGCCTGCATGCGCTCCGGCCGCTCCGGATGCCCATGCGGGGTCTGGTGCCCGAGGGCGGCCTCGTGGCTGAAGAGGATGGTCATGCGGCGCTCCCGAGCGTCTGTCTATCCGTGGTATACCAGATCGTCAGGCCGCGGCCAGTGGGGAGATTTCTCCCCAGGCCGTTCGCCGGACGACGTCACCTTCAGAAGGTCGGCGGCGTGCAGGCGCTCACCACCTCGCAGGCGACGGGGCCGACGCATCGGAAGCGATGAGGCCGGCGGCTGTCGAAGGAATAGGCATCGCCCGGTCCGAGGATGCGACGCTCCGAATCGACCGTCACCTCCAGGCGGCCGGACAGGACGATGCCGCCCTCCTCGCCGTCATGGACCAGAGGCACCCGGCCGGTATCGGCGCCGGGTTCGTAGCGCTCCCTCAACAACTGCAGGCTGCGCCCGAACAGGTTGTCGCCGACCTGCCGGTAGGAGATCGGCCCCCGGCCGATCTCGGTGAGTTCGTCGGCCCGGTAGAACGCCTTGCGCGAGCGCTCCGGCTCCACGGCGAAGAACTCCGACAGGCCGATGGGAATGCCGTCCAGGATGCGCTTGAGGGCGCCCACGGAGGGGTTCACACCGTTCGACTCGATCAACGAGATCGTCGAGTTCGGGACACCGGTGCGCTTGGCGAGCGCCCGCTGCGACAGGCCATGGGCGGTGCGGACGAAGCGCAGGCGCGCGCCGAGATCGATGCTCATCAAACCCCGTGAGTCGGCCCCTGAGGCGGAACGCCCGTTAGGGATGTTCAGAATTCACCGACATTGCCCGCACGGCCCCCGCCTTTTCAAGCACTTCGTTGCGTGCAGAAAAGGACTTGTCCGGGCGTCGCAATCGGCGCTTCTTCCGAGCACAGCGACATCTCTGGGTTGAAGATTGCCATGGACCACCACCCCGCAGCCAATGCCCCCGGGCTCGATGCCTACTGGATGCCGTTCACCGCCAACCGGCAGTTCAAGGCGGCGCCCCGCCTGCTCGCCTCGGCCAAGGGCATGCACTACACGGCCACGGACGGGCGCAGCGTCCTCGACGGCACGGCCGGCCTCTGGTGCGTGAATGCCGGGCACGGACGCCAGGGCATCGCCTCGGCGGTCGAGCGCCAGCTCACCACCCTCGACTTCGCGCCCTCATTCCAGATGGGCCATCCGGCGGCGTTCGACTTCGCCGAGCGCCTCGCCGCCATCGCGCCGGGCGGCCCGGAGGCTGGGCTCGACCGGGTGTTCTTTACCGGCTCCGGTTCCGAATCGGTCGACACCGCCCTCAAGATCGCTCTGGCCTACCAGCGCGCCATCGGCCAGGGCACGCGCACCAAACTGATTGGGCGCGAGCGCGGTTACCACGGCGTCGGCTTCGGCGGCATCTCCGTGGGCGGCCTCGTCAACAACCGCCGCGTCTTTCCGCTGCTGCCGGGCATCGACCACCTGCGCCACACCCATGATCCCGAGCGCAACGCCTTCTCGAAGGGCCTGCCCGCGCACGGGGCGGAACTCGCCGACGACCTCGAACGCCTCGTCGCCCTGCACGGGGCCGAGACCATCGCGGCCTGCATCGTCGAGCCGGTGGCCGGCTCCACCGGCGTCCTCCTGCCGCCGACGGGCTATCTGGAGCGCCTGCGCGCGATCTGCGACCGGCACGGCATCCTGCTGATCTTCGACGAGGTCATCACCGGCTTCGGCCGCCTCGGGACGCCCTTCGCGACGGATTACTTCGGCGTGATCCCCGACCTCGTCACCACTGCCAAGGGCCTCACCAACGGCGCCCTGCCGATGGGCGCGGTCTTCTGCGCGCGGCGCGTCCACGACGCGTTGATGCACGGCCCGGAGGCGGTGATCGAGCTGTTCCACGGCTACACCTATTCGGGCCATCCGGTCGCCTGCGCGGCGGGCCTCGCCACCCTCGACATCTACGCCCAGGAGGGCCTGCTCACCCGCGGAGCGGAGCTCGCCGAGGATTGGGCCAGCGCCATGCACGACCTGCGGGGTGCCAGCCACGTCATCGACATCCGCACCATCGGCCTCGTCGCCGGCATCGAACTGGCGTCCCGGCCCGGAGCCCCCGGGGCGCGAGCCTACGACGTCTTCGTCGACTGCTTCGAGCGCGGCCTTCTCGTCCGGGTCACCGGCGACATCGTCGCCCTGTCGCCGCCGCTGATCGTCGAGCGCGACCAGATCGACACCATGGCGTCGATCCTCGGCGACGCCATCGCCCGCGCCGCCTGAATCGTTCCACTCCCCCTCCGTCAGGATTTTCGATGCCCACCGCGATCTCCCACTTCATCGGCGGCCGGACCGTCGCCGGCACCAGCACCCGGACCGCGCCGGTCTACAATCCCGCCACCGGCGAGGAGACCGGCCGGGTCGCTTTGGCCAACACGGCGGACGTCAACGCGGCGGTGGCGGCCGCCAAGGCGGTCGCCCACGCCTGGGCCCACACCACGCCGCTTCGCCGCGCCCGCATCCTCAACGCCTTCCTGCGCATCGCCGAAGAGCGCACCGACGAACTCGCCGCCCTGATCACCGCCGAGCACGGCAAGGTGCTCTCCGACGCCAAGGGCGAGATCCAGCGCGGGCTCGAGGTGGTGGAGTTCGCCACCGGCATTCCCCAGCTTCTCAAGGGCGAGGTCACCGAGAACGTCGGCACCCGCGTCGACAGCCATGCCCTGCGCCAGCCGCTGGGCGTGGTGGCCGGCATCACGCCGTTCAATTTCCCCGTCATGGTGCCGATGTGGATGTTTCCGGTGGCGCTGGCCTGCGGCAACTGCTTCGTCCTGAAGCCCTCCGAGCGCGATCCCTCGCCCGCGCTGCTGGTCGCCGCCTGGCTCAAGGAGGCCGGCCTGCCGGACGGCGTGTTCAGCGTGGTCCACGGCGACAAGGAGGCGGTCGACGCCCTCCTGCATCACCCCGACATCGCGGCGGTGAGCTTCGTCGGCTCGACCCCGATCGCCCGCTATATCTACGCCACCGCCACCGCCAACGGGAAGCGCGCCCAGGCGCTGGGCGGCGCCAAGAACCACATGATCGTCATGCCGGACGCCGACATGGACCAGGCGGTCGACGCGCTGATGGGCGCGGCCTACGGCTCGGCCGGCGAGCGCTGCATGGCGATCTCGGTGGCCGTGCCCGTGGGTGAGAAGACCGCCGACGCGCTGGTGGCCAAGCTCATTCCGAAGGTGCGGGCGCTGAAGGTCGGGCCGGGCACGGACCCGGACTCGGAGATGGGCCCCCTCGTGACGAAGGTGCACCGCGACAAGGTGAGCGGCTACATCGATGCGGGCGTGGCGGAAGGCGCCGAGCTCCTCGTCGACGGGCGCGGCCTGAGCCTGCAGGGCTACGAGGGCGGCTACTTCCTCGGCGGCACCCTGTTCGACCGGGTCACCCCGGAGATGTCGATCTACCGGGAAGAGATCTTCGGGCCCGTCCTGGCGATCACCCGGGCGCCGGACTACGCCACGGCGGCCAAGCTCATCAACGAGCACGAGTTCGGCAACGGCACGGCGATCTTCACCCGCGACGGCGACGCGGCCCGCGAGTTCGCCCACGGGATCGAGGTCGGCATGGTGGGCATCAACGTGCCGATCCCGGTGCCGATGGCGTTCCACTCCTTCGGCGGCTGGAAGGCCTCGCTGTTCGGCGACCACCACATGCACGGCCCCGAGGGCGTCCGCTTCTACACGCGCCTGAAGACCATCACGACCCGCTGGCCCACCGGCATCCGCGCCGGCGCCGACTTCGTCATGCCCACCATGGAGTAGGCGCTCCGGCCGGTGACGCCTCCGGTTGGCAGGGCCGCCCGGTCTTCGTTTCCGAGTGCCGGCGCGGCACGAACAGCCTGCCATCAGCGCGATCATCTCGCGCTGATGGGCAAAACCGCGTGTTCCGACGATCCGTCGCAGCACCGTGCGGGCAGTGTCCCCCGTCAGGCCAGAGCGACCATCGCATCCGGGAACCCTGTCCCCGCCACAACCAGGGGTCCTTGGTGCATGATCCCGGGATGCGCTGTGACGGATCGATCCTGAAGCGATGGGCTCTTTCGTACAGGCGTCGAGGATGAACTCGGTGGGTGTCGGACCATGCAGGGTCGTGCGCCTACGCGCAGGATCATAGGCACCTCCAAACCGGTGCAGGTGCGTTCGGCGCTGGTCACGGCTGTCCGAGTGAGAGCGCTTGACCCTCGCGTCCTCGATCGTGCGGTTCATCCGCTCGGCCCGTCCGGTGTGACGCCGAAAGGCGCCGATGATCGCCCCCTCCACGACGGTGAGCACCGCGGAGCGTGCCTCCTCGGGTCCCATCCGGGCATCCACTGTCCTCGCCCGTTAGCGCCACGCCTGCACCGTCGGGCCGACACCGGAGCGCCCGGCCAGCACCCCTACGCTCTCCTCACGGCACTGGGATCGCGCCACGGGCTGCCCCGTTGTTGTGGCACTTCAAAGAAGAACCCGACCCATTGCGCATCCCTCGCAGGATGGCGCTCGACCGTATCACCACACCGCGGGACCAAACACCGAATAGGGCTTTTCGCGATCGGCACACCAGCCAAGATTACCGACCATTTCGTCCTATGGAATGCGAATGCAGAGGTTCATGGAAAATGTTTTATGAGATTTGGCACAATATCTGCAATCAAAGCGACAGGCGATCACTTCAATGATCGCTCTTGGCATGATTAGAGAGTTCGTTTACGCTATTTGTGATTTGCCGTGGATCTACAGATTCAGCCCTGCGCCTTTGGAGAAGGTCAGAAACGCTTTACACATCGTGTCTCGACTAAACACCTCACGACAGCAGGCATAATTCTGATAGATTTATTAGCTTACTGGCTCATGATGAAGCGCATCGCATCGATCCGATGAGTTCAAAGTGAATAATATTGCATGCACCACGTCGGATAAAGAGACCGGCCATCAATCCTACATCACCGGGATTGACGGGCTTCGCGCGATATCCGTTCTGTCGGTCGTTCTCTATCACTTGGATTCAAACATACTTCCTGGCGGATTCGTCGGAGTTGATGTGTTCTTCGTAATCTCGGGTTTCGTTGTCGCCATGACAACGCGACGCGAACACACACGCAGCTTCCGCCAATTCCTTCTCGTCTTCTACCGTCGGCGCATCGTGCGCATTCTACCAGCCACACTTATCTTCCTTCTGCTGGCGCAGCTTTTCGTTGTGCTTTTCGTTCCGACAAAGGACAGAATTACTGTTCCGGACCTGACGGCAGCGGCCGCGGCCCTCGGAATGAGCAACTTCGTACTTTGGCTGAAGGCAGACGATTACTTTTCCCCAGAGGCCAATTTAAATCCGTTCCTACATACCTGGTCGCTCGCAATCGAAGAGCAGTTCTACCTCATTTTCCCTACCTTCGCTTTTTTATTTAATTATTACAGAGCCTCATCACGAATATTTTGGTGGCTGGCCACCGGATTGATAGGCTGCATTATTGCCTCTCTGACCGTTGCTGTATTGAGCACACATGTCAGCCGTCCTTTTGCTTTCTACATGCTTCCCTCGCGGTTCTGGGAACTCGCAACCGGCATCGCCCTGTTCATTCTGGTGGAGAAAATTTCAGGGCGTCCGACTGCAGGTCGCCCTTTTCAAATTCTCGTATTCGCGGCCGGCCTGTGTGGGCTGATCGCGATTGCAGCCGCATATGGATTCATAGACTCCGTCAATTTTCCATTCCCCTACTCCATTGTCCCAGCAATTTCTGCGTCACTCATGTTATACAATCTATACTTAGATCGGAACGGCCTCATATCGCGTATTTTCTCAATTAAAATACTTCAGTATATTGGCAAAATTTCTTTTTCGATATATCTTTGGCATTGGTTCGTCATTGTTTCCCTGCAGTGGACGATTGGATTAGAGACCTATCTACCGAAATTCGTCGCGCTCGCCGCGAGTTTTCTCCTAGCAGACTTATCTAACCGTCTGATCGAAAGACCGGCTCGAGTCAGCGGCCGAATCGGCGCTTGGTGTGACGGGCATGTCATCCTGTCTGGGCTTACAGCAATGGGCGTCGTCGGGGCCTCCATGGGCATCCTTGCAGCGGCACGACCCAGTCTGACCCTCTCCGTAACCGGCGATCGCGACGTTTGGCTGCCGTCGACACCTGGTCACGGCGGCAGGTGCCAAGCGCAGCGAGGCCGTCGGTCGTTTGCGGGCGGAACGATCCGGTACGATTTTGTCCCGCAGTCTTGCGAACAGGGGGCAGATCCTCGGCATCTCTATGTTCTTGGCGACTCGCACGCTGGGGCTTATCAGCGTCTTGTCGGGAATATTGTCCGACATGAGGGCCTGACGGCAACGATCTTTACAGGGACTGGCTGCGCCTGGTTGCCAATGATTGGCCAAACAAAAACCACATGCGCGCTTTTCATTGAAAATGGACTTACTGCTATAGCCTTGAGTGCAAAATCAGGTGATGTGATATTCTTCCCCGGCCTTCGCATTCGCCGGTATCAGACGTCCGATTCATCTGACAATGAAGCCGAGATACATTCAATTAATTACAGTGACGCTATGATTTCTCATGAAGCCAAGCGCCTAACGACTCTCATCGATCAGGGAATACGAGTCGTCTTGGAGGCACCTAAACCTGTCTATAAATATGAGCCGATGCGATGCTTCGACTGGTTCAATCAGGCCAATCCGAGATGCCGGGAAAAATCCGTTCCCTACACAGAATTACAGGAACGAAGAAAACAAGCCCTTGTCATCTACACAAAATTGAAAAACCTCGACCCGCGTATCGAAATCTGGGACCCCTTCCCCCTGCTTTGTCATGATGCGGCATGTCTAGCCGTGAAGGATGGTATGCCGTTAGTCTCGGACGGCGATCATCTGACGGGATATGCAAATGACTATCTGACTCCTTTCTTCGCAAACCTTCTAAAGGATCGTCAGTAGCTCGTTCGACTCGGACCTGTCCAGGATCAAGGCTCGACGCCTGCGTATGCCCCACCGTCGATCGGTATCCGGTGGGGGATCAAGGATGTTGATCGGCCCCCACGCGGTGGTCCAAGGGTAAAGTTAGTGCGCGGTAGGCCGCTTCACCACGGGTAGCTTGGCCGGCGCAGCTGGTCGGGCGAGCGCAGACGTTGGCCGGCGCAGCTGGTCGGGCGAGCGCAGACG